>JAJPJU010000189.1 GCA_021324035.1 Spartobacteria bacterium
CTCAAGCGTCTTCAAAAGCTTTTCACACGCGCGTTCCAGCGCCGAAATGCGTTCGTTTTTTGGCGCGACGAACCCAGCAAGGGAGAAAAATCGGCGCGCCATCAAACTGGAAAATTCAAACGAGGAAAATATGAAGCTGGATACACTAAAAAAACTTTACGTTGAAGAATTGCGCGACGTTTACAACGCTGAGCAGCAATTGGTTAAGGCATTGCCGAAGATGGCCAAAGCCGCGTCTTCCGACGAACTGAGGGAGGCACTTGAGATGCATCTGGATCAAACCAAGGGCCAGGTGGAGCGATTGGAAGAAATCTTTGAACAGCTCGATGAAAGCCCCAAGGGCAAAACCTGCAAAGCGATGAAGGGCCTGATCGAGGAAGGCTCGGAAATTTTGGAGGAAAACGGCGAAGAGTCTGTCCTCGACGCCGGCATTATTGCCGCTGCCCAAAAAGTGGAACATTACGAGATGGCGACGTATGGAACGCTTCGCACCTGGGCGGATCTGCTCAACCAGGATGAGGCCGCAGGGCTTCTCCAGGAAACTCTGGATGAAGAAGGCGAGGCCGATAAAAAGTTAAACGAGCTGGCGGAAGAGATCGTCAACCCCGAAGCGCTGTTGGAAGGCGAGGAAGAAGAAGCAGCCGTTAGCGGGCGTAAACGTTAGAAATTATTTGGGTGAAATGGTTCGCCATCGCAGGTCACACCCTTGCGGTGGCGTTCCTTTTTTGGCGCTATCCGCCGGTGAGAAATCGGTTTCGCGGCGAAGGTCACGCAGTAGTTTAACTGAAGATGGCGCTCACCGAATACAAACGTAAGCGAAACTTCCGGAAAACGGCCGAGCCCGCAGGAGGCAAGCCGCTACCCAAACAGGTCCGGGGCGCCTGCCGCTTTGTCATCCAAAAGCACGACGCGAGCAGGTTGCACTACGACTTCCGTTTACAAATGGAGGGCGTCCTGAAGTCGTGGGCGCTGCCGAAGGGTCTTCCCTGGGCAAAGGGCGAAAAACATCTGGCGGTTGAGGTCGAAGACCACCCGATCGAATACGAAATGTTCGAGGGGATCATTCCAAAAGGTCAGTACGGCGGCGGCACGGTGATGGTTTGGGACCGCGGCCTCTACTATGTTTACGGCGAGGAACCGCTTAAGTCTCTGCACCAAGGAAGACTTCATCTCGTCCTCGCAGGCGAGAAAGCTCAAGGCGAATGGACATTGGTGCGAATTCGTGGCCGGGACGGCGAGAAAAATACGTGGTTGATCATCAAGACCGGCGACGACGTTAAACCCCCGTCGAAAAAGACCGAGGATCAATCAGTCAAATCCGGACGAACCATGAAACAGATCGCCGACCAGCGCGATGCTGAATGGGAATCCAACCGGGAGGAAAAAGACACCAGCGCAAACTCAAAACTGAAGACCCGCATCAGAGCCGCGCTTAAAAAAAAAGACCACGAAAAGGTAGCGGCGGCTCACCGAGCCGCCAAAGGAAAACCAAACGGCGAAAAAAATGATTCGGCGCAATCGCAACGCGCGCTAAAGGCGTTGCCGTCGGCAAAGCCGCGCTTCGTCGAACCAATGAAAGCGCGGTTGCAGGAAACCCCGCCACCCGGGAACTGGCTTTACGAATTAAAATTCGACGGTATCCGGGCAATCGCGGTCAAGGATGGAAAAAAAGTTACGTTAATCTCGCGAAACGGAAACAAGCTGGATAAGCGTTTTCCGGAAATCGCCGAAGCCGTCAAGGATTTGGCCGTCGACGATTGCGTGATCGACGGCGAAGTGGTCGCTCTCGACGAAGAAGGACGCTCTTCGTTTCAGCTTTTGCAGGCGCTCGAGATGGAAGGCCGGAAAACGCCCCTCGCCTTCTATGTTTTCGACCTGCTCCAATTAAGCGGGAAAAGTCTGATCAATTTGCCGATCGAAGATCGCAAACAGCTTCTGGCGAAACTGTGTGAAAACGCAGGCGATCCGGTCCGTTATTCCGGCGAAATTACGGGTGATGTGAACTCGCTGCTTTCCGAAGTGCAACGTCGCGGGCTCGAAGGTTTGATTGGGAAACAACGCGGCTCAAACTACGAGCCAGGCCGGCGCAGCGGCGCATGGATAAAACTCAAAACGCTGCACGAACAGGAATTCGTCATCGGCGGCTACACTCCGCCGAGCGGATCACGAAAATATTTCGGCGCCGTTCTGGTCGGATATTATGACAGCGGAAAGCTCAGGTTCGCCGGTAAAGTTGGGACCGGCTTCACTGAAAAGTTTCTTTCCGCATTACACAAAAAGTTTCGGACGGAAAAACGTGACGAGTGCCCGTTTGTCGATCTTCCATCGAAACAGGGCGGCCAGTGGGTCCAGGGGATTACACCATCAATGATGAACAAGATGCATTGGGTGAATCCAAAATTCGTCGCTCAGATTAAGTTTGCCGAGTGGACGAGGGACGGGAAGCTCCGCCAGCCGGTGTTTCTCGGATTGCGTGAGGACAAAAATCCGCGTGATATAACACGCGAGTAATGCCGTCATCGACAATTGATCCGCAGCTGCCGCTTATCGATTTGCATCGGCACATCGACGGCAGCGTCCGGCTGACAACGATACTCGAGCTCGGGAAAAAACATGGCGTGAAGCTGCCCGGAGCGACGGAAGAAGAGTTGCGGCCGCATGTCCAGGTGATTGACCGGCAACCCGGCGTCATGGCGTTTATCGCAAAAATGCTGTGGATGACGGCGGTTCTGGGCGACCCTGCGGCCTGCCAACGGATCGCGCGGGAAAACGTCGAGGACGCGAAACGGGAAGGGATTGATTACATCGAGTTGCGCTTTAGTCCCTGGTTTATGTCCGAGCCGCACCGTCTGGATTTGGATCGAGTAGTGGAGGCAGTGGTAGCAGGAGTAAACGAAGGTGTGCGCGAAACCGGTGTGCGGGTGAAGTTGATCGGCATCCTGAGCCGGACATATGGAGTGGAGATCGCTCACCGGGAATTGGAGGCGCTGCTCACTCAACGAGACCATATCGTCGCTCTCGATCTTGCCGGCGACGAAGCAAATTTTCCGCCGAAGCTGTTCGTCGAGCATTTCAAACGCGCGCGCGATGCCGGATGGCGCGTGACCGTGCATGCGGGCGAGAGCGCGGGACCGGAAAGCGTGTGGGACGCGTTGCGATTGCTCGGCGCCGAGCGAATTGGCCACGGCGTACGCGCAATGGAAGATCCGGAGCTGGTAGATTATCTGTTGGAAAAGCGGATCGGTATCGAGGCCAACCTGACGAGCAATGTGCAAACAAGCACTGTTTCCGATCTTGCCGTTCATCCACTACGAGAAATGCTTTCGCGCGGCCTGCTGGCGTCGATTAATACCGATGATCCGGGAGTGAGCGCGATTGATCTGCCCTATGAATTCGAAGTTGCGGCGTTAGCGGCCGGACTTTCACGCCAGCAAATCTGGCAAGCGCAAACGAACGCGTTGAAGACCGCCTTTCTGTCCGAGGACGAGAGAACGGAAATATCAGGTCGGAAACGAGGAAGCTGATTGACGCTTCGGGCCTCGGAGCCGGCGACCGGAACGTTTCGTGCTCAAGGCCTTGGCGTGGAAGTTATTGACAATTGTTCACAATTAAACGAAATGGCAAGCCCACTAACAATAATCCGCCTTCGCTAAAGCTACGGCGGACAAGGGAGAAACGATCTTATGCGTCCAACCTGGAAAGGCAGCATCAGCTTCGGCCTGGTTTACATTCCAATTTCGGTTTATCCGGCCACCCGCGAAGAAAAGCTTAGCTTTCGGCAACTGC
>JAJPJU010000207.1 GCA_021324035.1 Spartobacteria bacterium
AAATTCTATTCAGCGCGGTTATTTTCGCCGCGATTGTTTCATCCGTTAACGCAAACACGTTTCCGATGTCGGGACCTACTGTGCCTGGAAGCCGGGCCCGTCTTCGCTCCGGAAAAGCGGCTGCTCCGGAATCGGCGCCGCTGATTGTGAAACGCGTGATCTGGGCAGCCAACCAACTTTTCCGTAAACCGTACATCTGGGGGGGCGGACACAAATCGTTCGTTGATCGCGGCTACGATTGCTCCGGCACAGTTTCCTATGCGCTCGGCGGCGGCGGTTTGTTAAAATCGCCAATTAGTTCGACGGAATTTCGCAAGTTCGGTCAAAGCGGCCAGGGACGATGGATCACGATTTACGCGCGTAACGGCCACACTTACGCGATCATCGCGGGACTGCGACTCGACACGACGCCGTACATAACGGCACACGACAAATGGGCGCCGGGTTGGCAGCTCACTGAACGGGTGCCGGCCGGCGGATTTGAAGCGCGTCATCCGGTTGGATTGTAAATCGTCACGGATAGCGCAAGCTCGCTCATCGCCAGATCATTTCGTCATCGCGATTTTGGATTTTCGCTTGCGGAGCTGCGCAAACTTCGCGCCCTGAAAACTCCCGCCGGAGTGCAGCGATTTCTCGATTTATTGCCTTATAATCTGGGCTACACCGCGTGCTCGCCGAAGAACGTGTTGCACAAGCGCACCGCCTCCTGCCTCGAAGGGGCGATTTTCGCAGCGGCAGCGCTACGCATCCTTGGATTTCCGCCGCTGATTTTCGATCTGGAAGCCAAACAGGACACGGATCATGTGGTCGCGATTTACAAAACCCGGGGACATTGGGGCGCGGTCGCAAAATCAAACTTCTCCGGCTGTCGCTATCGCGAGCCGGTTTACCGCACATTGCGCGAACTGGCGATGAGCTACTTCAATATTTATTTCAATCTGCGTTTCGAACGGACTCTCCGGGCCTATTCCCGGCCGGTAAATCTCGCGCGCTTCGATAACCTGAAATGGATGACCACAGACAAGCCGGTCTGGTTTATCGCCGAACATTTGTGCGAAATCCCGCACCTTCGGTTGATAACGCCGGCGATGGAAAAAAATCTCACTCGACTCGATCCACGAAGCGTGCGCGCCGAGATGACCGGCCACCGCAAAAAATAAAGCAACCGTTCGGATTAACCGGAGCAGACCTGTTCGGCCTTCGCGGTTGCTTCCAATTCCAGTGGGGCCTGCTGATAGCCAACCGTCGCGCACTGGAGGATGTAAGTTTGGAGGAACGGAACAACGCCTCCCAGTCTCTGATATTGCGCGGTGTGCGCGAGCTCGTGGGCAATCAATTCGCGATCGCCCCAACGATCCGAGCGCACAAAAATTCCGTTTTCCAAAGCGAGGCCGCTCGGCGTCGCGGTGATGAAATTGATTGAAGCTGCAGCAGCTTTTAACATCGGATGCGCCGGTACCGGAATTGAGTCGACCCGAAGCAGTCGCACCCGTTCCGGGTTTCGAACTCCAACGGCCCTGGCATCAGCGATTTCGTCCGTCGAAAGAGGCACGCCCTCGCAGAGCACGCGCTGTTGCTGCGCCATCGCCCACTCTGCGGCCAGCGGAAGAAGCTCTTCCAGGTTATTGAAGGCGGACTCTCGATCCATGATGGTTTGAGAGAGCAAAAACCCCGCCGAATGCGTTGAAATTTTCGCGCCCGAAAACAATTCAGGACTCGGCGAACCGAGTCCCGAAATTCAACTGAATCGCGCGATTAATCGGGAATTAAGGTCCGTAAGGCGACCAAAACCCGGTGCCAGCCACATCGGAAAGAACAGTCAGGTCCGCCGACGGCACTTGTGGGATCGTATCGACGGTTTGAGCTCCGTAAGCGGTGCCGAGAATGCTGTTGCCGCTATTATAAAGGAGCGAACCTTTCTTGAGGTAGTTGGTCCAATCCGTGACTGCCACGACGTCGCCAGTTTTGCGATTCGTTTCAATGGCGTACTGGTCAACCGCTGAATCGATCATTCGGAGATCATTCAGAATCCGGGATGCCTGGGAGCGTTTGCGCGCCCGCAGAAAACCGGGAACGGCGATTGCCGCCAGCAACGCAATGATGGCGACGACAATCATAATTTCGACAAGGGTGAAACCTTTGCGATACTTTGCGACGGACGTAATCATAATGATCGAAAAAGTTAGCAATCGCCATGCCACAACATCGATCATCGATATGGGTGCGGCTGCATCTGGCAAACATTACCAATGAGTTCACTGCATCCTGACGACTACGAAGCGCTGGCCGAGCTCCGTTATTTGGGCCGAAAGTTTTTACGCTTTAGTAAAGATTTGCTCGCGGCTAGCGCCGGCCTTAACCCCGAGCAATACGAAGCCCTTCTGGCGATCAAAGCCTTTCCCGGAAAAAGCATCACCATCTCCCAGTTGAGCGAGCGTCTTCAGGTCAAACATCACTCGGCTGTGAACATCGTGAACCGCCTGGCCGAACGAAAACTGCTCCGGCGCACCGAAGGTGAAAAAGACCGCCGTGAACGTCATTTGGAATTAACCGCGAAAGGCGAAGGGTTGATCGAAGAACTGGCGGCCGTGCATTACACAGAACTTCGCAATCGCAGCGCCGAAATGATTAAAGCCCTCCAGCGCTTGCGACAGCCCGGTTAGCCCTAACGTCCGCGGCCAATCCGCGTGAACAGAAGCAGGATGTAAGCAACGAAAAGCGCGAAACCCAGGATCGCATTTACTTTATGATAGCGCTCGTTAGGCGTTAAAGCGCCAACCAGCAATAGCGCGCCGAAAATCGCGTGAAAGGCGAGATTAGCCGGACTGGGCCAGCCTCCTGTTAGAATGAGATCCTTGGAAACGCTGACCGCGATCAAGAGGAAGCCGATCCAGAAAAACCATCGGCGGTGATCGAAGAAATTCTTCTTCAGATCCACCGGCTCATCGCCGAAGAGATCGGGCAAGACAAGTCCAGCCAGCATGTAGGTCAAAATCGTTTGGAACAGGACAACCCCGAACTCCTGAAATTTCCAACCCTGCCGCAGACGGAGCCCGAACATGGCCCACCAACTCTGAACGCACATCAGCAGGACCAGCGCTGCCCACAACAACGTCGGCCAATAGAGACGGATGCGAGCCCGCGACATGACCATTCCACGAAATCCCTTCAGGATTTGAGTCACGGCCAAACCGAGAATGACCGACAGCAGAACCGAGAGATAACTGAACTCATCCATTCGAATGGAACGTTTTGGCCGGACAACCATCCGGTGTAAATTCCGAAATGAGCAACTCGACAAGAACAGGCGTTAAGGTTTACGGCTGCAATCATGTTGCCATTGAAGTCGACGACATCGACAAAGCGGTCGTGTTTTACAAAGACGTTTTTAATCTCGAACAGCTCAATGAAGGCGAAGGCGACGCCTTCTTCAAACTCGGCGAGCATCAGTTCCTGGCGATTTTCGAAGTCGCGAAAACGCAGCCGGCCAACCTGCGTCATTTCGGAATCATGGTTCGCGATGAACAACAGCTCGAACAAGTTCGCGAAAAACTGACCAAGAAATACAAACTAAAACTCGAGCCCCCGTTTCGCTGCGATTTTCGCGATCCCTGGGGCAACCGGATTCAAGTGGTCGATCTCCACGACGAATCGTTGGTCTGGCTGTTGCCGTATCGCGAAGTCCAAAGGGCCGGCGTAGAATTTACGGCCTAACAAGTAATTACGCCCCGCGCTGAAGTAAGCAGGGAATGTGCTTGACCAAGTCCGGCAGCGTCGGACAACAATGCCGCGGCAATCGGCACTTAGTAAATGCCTAACCAGTCCCCACGGCTGAATTCCTCCAGGCGTGCACGCGCGCGCCGGGAAATAAATTTCGCCGCCATTTCTCGACAGCGACAACCGGAGCCTCCTTATGCGAACTGTAACTTCGTGGTTTAAATTTCATCGCACCTTAAGCGCGACGCTGATTCTCACCGTCGTATTTGCCTGCGGGTTTTTCGCGTTCGGCCGATCGCCGGCGATCAGTTCGAAGATAACGACCGGGACGTCGAGTAAATCGCCATCGGGCGGCCCGGCCAGCCGGATAAGAAAATCCGTTCCGGCCAGCCAGCCAAAGCCGGCAATAGTCACGCCTGGACTGATCTTCGACAATTCAGTGAATGATAGCGGCGAATTCGAAGAGACGCGCCCAGCGGAGTCCATGTACGCCGCGGTGGTCCATTTCACATCCAATGTCACCGTGACCCGAATTCAGGCGCAGGCTCGGGCCGAGCAGGATGGGAATGTGAAGTTTTTAATTTTCGACAGCGCCTCGGGCGATGGCGGGTACACTGGAACTGGGACATTACTTTTCAGTAAGGCGATTGTCGTGACCGGCGCCCCGGGGCAGGAACCGGTCCCGTATCTCAACTCAGGCCCAATCTCGTTCACGTTCGAAGCAGGCAAGACCTACGACATCGGGGTCCTCGGAGATGTCTCGCTCACGGGCATCTGGGATGTAGACGAGGACGATCAGAACGGCATTCACTCCTATTCGAACAACGCAAACTTTGCGGACTACAATAATCCCACCACGGGCGACTATTCCGGAGTCGATCCTCACATTCGGCTGTTTACTTTGGCATGCGATCCGGCCCCGGCGGGGATGATTGCGTGGTGGAAAGGCGAAGGCGACGCCACCGATAGTCAAGATAGTCACAACGGCATAAACAACGGGGCGACATTCGCTGCCGGCGAAGTGGGACAGGCGTTTACCTTCAACGGCGACGGCGACTTCGTCCAAATTCCGTCGAGCAACGACTGGAATTTCGGTACGGGCGATTTCACCTTCGACTTTTGGGAAAACAGCAGCAGTGCAACCCGAATGGTCGCACTGGCCTTCGATCCGAATCAAGGCACCAACAATATCGACTTCGACTTCAATGACACGTTTGGCCTTTGGGTTTTCTGGAACAGCGGCGGCGGAGCCAGCGGAGTAAACGCGATACAGGTTGGTTCGCCCGGGGATTACACAGACGGTCAATGGCATCACATTGCCCTGACCCGAACCGGAACGACGTTTACCCTTTATATCGATGGTGTGAACGTTGGAACCGCAACGGACGCTGAAGCGATCGATTTATCCGGCGGCGCGAATAATTTTCTTGGCAAGGACGTCGGTGGCAATTTCTGGAGCGGGCAGGTCGATGAAGTCGAAATATTTAATCGCGGATTAAGCGACACTGAAGTTGGAGCGATTTTCTCGGCAGGCAGCGCCGGCAAATGTCCATGCACGCCTGCGCCGAATGGAATGATCGGCTGGTGGCCGGGCGACAACAACTATGATGACATCATCAACGCAAACAATGTGCAGCCGACGAATGGAAATGTTGATTTCGTTAGCGGTGAAGTGCGGCAGGCATTTCATGTTAATGACGGTCCTTATTTGACCGCAGGCGATCCCGACGTTCTGAGACTGACTGGAACCGAAGTCACGCTGGATGCCTGGGTAAATCCGGAGGATTCGGGATCATCCGGAATTATCGCCGGAAAGACAGCGGATAGCGCCAATGACTACCTGCTCTATCTCAGCGGCGGCTCCGTAGTCGGAATTATCAAAACCAACAATGGCGGCGAGATTACGATCGGCGGCGGTATACCTCCGGCCGGCCAATGGACGCACGTAGCGCTCGTCTACGACGGCAGCACGGTTACGACTTACTATAACGGCACTGTCTTTGACACAGTATCGAAGACTGGCAATCTCTCGGGCGACAACTCGGAGTTCGCGATTGGCGGCCGCGCCGCCGGCGATCTGCAATTGATTGGTTCGGTTGATGAAGTCGAAGTTTTCAATCGCGCCTTAAGCGCGACTGAAATCGCGGCGATCTATGAAGCTGGTGGCGCGGGTAAATGTCACAACTGCGCGAGCGCCCCCGGCGGAATGGTTGGTTGGTGGAAAGGCGATGGAAACACTAATGATTCAATCGCTCATAACGATGGCACCCTGGACGGCAATGCGACATTCGGACCTGGCGAAGTTAATCAGGGTTTTAGTCTCAGCGGCGCAGAGGGTGATTCGATCGGAGTAAATCAAACGCCTCCGACAAATGGAGAAATCACGATCGATGCCTGGATCAATCCCAGTACGTTAAGTCTCGACTGGACCGTCGGGCCAGTAGTGTTCGAAAAAGGCACCGACCCTTTCAATCGCGTCGGGCTGCAAGTGAGAAGCGACGGCTCGCTTTGTGGTTACCTCAACAGCGAAATTCTGGACGTTTGCTCGAGCCCTGGCTTGATCCAGCCTAACACATGGACTCACGTCGCTATCACAATTACTCCGGGTGAAGGCACCGAACTCGATGTCTACGCCAACGGCCAACGCGTCGCGCAAGGTTTCGGTGGGGGCAGCTTGGGGGTGAACACCGCTCGATTCGTTATCGGTGATAGTGAGATCAGCGGCTTCTACGACACGTTCGCCGGAATTATCGACGAAGTAGAAATGTTCAGCCGCTCGTTGAGCCAGGCCGAGATCCAAAAAATCTTCGACGCCGGGAGCCTGGGTAAGTGCCCGTGCGTAACGCCGCCCGAAGGAATGGTCAGTTGGTGGCCCGCTGAAGGGGATGCAAATGATATCCAGGACGGAAACAATGGCAGTCTGAACGGTGGCGCAACGTTTGGGACCGGCGAAGTCGGCCAAGGTTTCGTTTTCGACGGCAGCACTGGTTACGTCGAAATTCCCGACAGTGCCAACCTAAGTATTACCGGCCAGATCAGTATCGACGCGTGGATCAATCCAAATAATGTCGATAGCAATCAGGACATTGTTACGAAATACAACACTTGCTTCGAAGCGGAGCAACGCAGTTACGCTATCGGTATAAGGACGGGAGGCGATCTTCAGTGGTGTGTTTACAATGGCCAGCCGGATCCCAATGCTTACCAATGTGTCCAAACTACAAATCAGCCGATCACACCCGGCGTTTTCACACATGTAGCAGGAACGTTCGATCCTGCGACGCAGGAAATGAAGCTCTACATCAATGGTGCGGATACGGCGGCACCGCCGTTGGCCGGATCGGTCGCTGTAAATACAATCTTCGACAGCAACACGCCTGTAGATATTGGCCGGACATTTTGCGCGGGTAGCCTGGGTGACAGTCCGGCGGACTACTTCAACGGAGTCATTGATGAAGTCGAGATATTTAACACCGTATTAAGCGCAAATCAGGTAGCGGCTATCTACAACGCGGCTGGAGCGGGTAAGTGCAAGCCTTTGGCCAGTCCAACCCCGACGCCTACTCCTACACCCACTCCCACACCGACGCCTACGCCAACTCCCACACCTACACCTACTC
>JAJPJU010000217.1 GCA_021324035.1 Spartobacteria bacterium
GGCAACGATCTCCCCAAAGAGCCGCTGATTTTTTTGAAGCCGCCATCCTCCATTCTCGCGCCCGGCGATCCCATCATCCTGACGCCGCACTCGGAGCGCATTGATTACGAGGGCGAACTGGCCATCGTCATCGGAAAAACTTGCTCGCGCGTAAAGAATCCGGCGGACGCCCAGTCCTACATCCTCGGCTACACCTGCCTCAACGACGTGACCGCGCGCGACCTCCAAAAAAGGGACGTGCAGTTTACGCGCGCCAAAGGCTTCGACACTTTCTGCCCCTTCGGGCCTTTCATCGAAACGGAACTCGACCTATCCTCCGCGACCGTCGAAACTTTTCTCAACGGCACGAAGCGGCAATCCGCGCGCATCGTCGAAATGATTTTCCCCGTCGACGTGATCATTCAATGGATCTCGCAAGTGATGACCCTTCTGCCCGGCGACGTCGTCGCCACGGGGACTCCTTCCGGCGTCGGCCCCCTTACCGCCGGCGATGTGGTCGAAGTAGCGATCCGCGGGGTTGGCACGTTGCGGAATCCGGTCGCGGCGCCCGGATAAAGGGCGCGAAAAAAAATTGCTCACCGATCCTTATGATGTCTCTTCCGATGAATTGCTTTCGTTTCGCGAAATGGCAGCGATTTTTCGCGGGTATAATTTCAGATGCAAGTGTCCGTCGCGGCCCGGCGGCGATTTGGGCATACGATATTTATTTCTTTAGGGATGAACAGTCTTGAAAATTGTTGCAGCGCACTGGCACGAACTGGCCCTCGTCGTCGCCGCCATCGTAGTGATCGCGGCGCTAGCGTATGCGTGGCTGTTTGGCCGCAAAAAAGATTCGAAAGAAGTCGAGCGCGAGCGCCGCTCCTATCTGAATCGCATTGGCCGCATCGTTGACGGCCAAGTCGTGGAGATTGTGGAGCGCGCAGCCGAGCAGGACGCCGGCCAACGGGGCCACGCGTCGAAATTGAAAACGATAAACAAGATGATGAACCACCGCATGCTTCTCTACTCGTATTCCATTTCCGGAGTCACCTACGAAGCAGCGCAGGACATTACCGGCCTCGAAGAACAGACTTGCCTCGAACGCGTCGTCGCGGGGCAGCCCGTCGGCGTTAAATACGATCCGTCAAACCCCAGCAACTCTATCCTCATTGCTGACGATTGGTCCGGTCTTGATTGAAGCGAATCGCTCAGATTGACTGACTTCCGCACCCGCGAAATTACTGATTCCGCGAATTGCTCTCGTAAATTTTCAGACCTGCGCCGCGCTATTTCGCCGTTAGTGATGCGGTTGATGTCCAAAGGTGGCGAAAGCAGCGGGGTCGTCGGGGAGGAAGTAGCCGACGACGATGCCCATCGCAGCGCCGGGCATGGATTTGCCGGTGGGATTATTGTAGGCGTCGGTGACGCTGACAACGTCGCCGTTATGGAGCGCGAAACCACCACCGTCGGCAGAGAGATCAGTGAAAAGCTTCACGGGCATCGAAAGAATTTCGCCGGAACGGCCGAGATTCGCAGGAAGAGTAGCGATGGTCTGATTTATCGTGGCATCCTTGAGCACCAGCCATTCGCCGTAATCGTGGAGATGGCCGCCGACTCCCAAGAGACGGCCTGAAAAGCGCAGTTTGAATTCACCGGTCCTGGTGCTCTGCCCCGGAGGAAGATCGTACCCGGAATTGCCGCAGCCCATCACATCGAACCAGGCAGGATAGACATCTTTCAAGGCAGCTGTATTCGATGAGGATTGTGCGAGGTGATAATCGATCCGGACCTCGAAAAACGCTTCCGGGTAATTTTTGGCAGTTGGATTGGCGAACATTGTGCTGATGCGAATGCGTTCGCCTTTCTTGACGCGATAGCCGAAGCCAGGGATGGCGGGCCAATCGTTCATTTCGCCACCTGCGCCAAAGATATGTTCTTCTCTCTTGGGGCACAGGAAATCGGTGCGCTCCGTGTCATAAAAAGCGCCGTGGTGCAGCAGTTTGTTGGGGAGCGAATGGCCGTGCGCGTTTGCGAGTCGCGGATGAAATGCGGTGAGCCAGCCATCGAACGGGATGGTGAAAAAGAAGACGGGCGGCTGAGCGGCCGCCATGTGATCGGTGTGCGCAGGCAAGTTCACAGGTCCGACACGGACGGTCAGTTCGTTCGCAGCAACACTGTTGGATACGCTTAACTTCGCGGTTTCGGATACGAGATGTTGCGCGTCCATGGCATGCATCATCCCATGGTGCTTTACCTCCTGCTGGTCCGCCTGCGCTCGACAAGCTGGGCAGACCGAGAGTGCGAGCAAAAGTGTGACTGCTGCGAATTTCATTCCACCGCTCTCCAGTGCGGTCAAACAAGCGAATATCATACGCGACGGCTGGAATTTTTGCAGCGCAGGGAGAATTTAATTTTCGCTCAAAAGCCAACCACGATGGCCAAAACAGATACAGTTCGGGCACACTTCAGAGTACCTGCTTTAGAGAGCCGTGAGCACCTCATCGGAGATTTCGGGGATCTAGCTTTTTCGGCATCAATCTGAATCTCTTCTCCAGGAACAATGTACGCCAGTCGGCTCGCGTGAACAGGTAGACAAGATATACGAGGATGAGCTGAGAGGCGATAAAATACACGCTCAGGTACGGCAATGTCTGAGTGGATTTCATTGCAATGTGCCGTGAAACGGCCGACGAAGTGAGTCCCCAAGGGGAGCGGAGAAAACTCGTAGAAAAGAAATACACCAAAGGTAAGCTTTCGTTTTCCTTTCAGCCCTTTTCGTATCGAATCGATATTTTGTTTGGTGGCATCGCTGAGAAATCTTTGCCGGATTGCTACGTGGGCGAGTTTCGCGAGCGTGAGCCTCCTAACGTCGTCGCACCGGCGCCGACCAACGGTAACAGAGCGGCGTTCAAAGTGGGATTTCTGAACCTCAGGTAGGAAAAGACCATCGAAGGGCGGCGCAAACGCCGGGATCAGATTCAAAAAAAAGATGACGAAAAGCTTGACGATAGAAGACATAGTTCTGAATGGTTACGGCATCGCGTGCGTTGCGGAACGCCACCTACTCGGCTCGGACGCACATGCCATCAGTTCGTCGGTTGGCGCGTTTTCACTCGACCAGGTCAGAATACGCCCCGCCACTCAATACCGTCTACTAGCGGCCCAGTGGTCGACGAAACCTGAAATCACGTTCACGTGTTGTTTTTCGGCGCCGGAAATTTTCTGAGTTTGCGAACGGTTGCAAATGCTTTAACATCGATGCAAGTTTTGACTGTGGGCGTGTAGCTCAGCTGGGAGAGCACCTGCTTTGCAAGCAGGGGGTCGCCGGTTCGATCCCGGCCACGTCCACCA
>JAJPJU010000164.1 GCA_021324035.1 Spartobacteria bacterium
CGCGGCCATGGTGACGTTGGTTCCCGGAGAAATGCTGGAAAAATCTCCCGAATCCTGAAGCACAAACGAACTGTTCCAGAGATTTACTCGCGTGGCGGTCGCCAACGATGTGCTGTCGAAGGTTACGACGCCGCCGAAATCGATGCTGCCTTGAACCGGCGTCGCATGAACTGACGGCGCAAAGCCGGTTATCGCCAACAGAATTGATAATGTCGCTATGGCCAGGGTTTTCATGCTGCGGCGTGCGCGGTTCTTGGGGGTGAAGACTTTCCCATTGCGCCGATTGCCCTGTTAAACGCGCTCAGGATCTCGGGCGAAATTCGCACCGTGTTCGGATGCTCTTCGGTCGCGCCGTTTCGCCAATGCATTTCCATCGACCCGGAGCGCTTCATTCGCGGCCCGCGCGAAAATATCGGAACAATCGGCACCGGAAGCGACTCCTGCGGTCGGCGATCGAAGGCCAACTTGCTGCGACGCTTCGGCGGCAACGTGACAACTGCGGGCCGTTTCGCGATGTCGGGTGGCTGCGCTAAATTTGGTCCATCGATCATATTATCACCCAATTCGGAGAATGGCTGCCGGGTGGCCGTATCCAGAGACAAGATTTCGCGACGGTCGATTCGTTGATTTGTCAGGAACCGGATGCTAGGTAGCAGCGGTCCCGAGCCGGGCCGCAGTCCGAGCCGGATTGGCACATTCGAAATGGCTGAAAAGAACTACAAGGACACTTTAAGTCTGCCGCGGACAGATTTTCCGATGAAGGCGAATCTGGCGACGCGCGAGCCGGAGCTGCTCAAGAAATGGGATGCCAGCCAGCTTTATCAGCAGATCCAACAATCGCGGAAAGCCCACGAACTTTTCGTTCTCCACGATGGCCCACCGTTCGCGAATGGCGACGTCCACATGGGCACGGCACTTAACAAGATCCTGAAGGATTTGGTCGTGAAATCCCAAACCATGCTCGGCAAACGCGCGCCTTACGTTCCGGGCTGGGACTGTCACGGTTTGCCGATCGAATACAAAGTGGTCAAAGAATCGCGCGACTTGTCGCCGCTCGAAGTCCGCAAACGCTGCGACGCGTTCGCGCGAAAATACGTCGACATTCAGCGACAACAGTTCAAACGCCTCGGCGTCCTCGGCGATTGGGAACATCCCTATCTCACGCTCGATCCCAAATACGAAGCCGAGATCTTGCGCGCGTTCGCGGTTTTCGTGGAAAAAGGTCTTGTCTATCAATCGAAGAAGCCGGTGTTTTGGAGCACCGGCGCGCAGACCGCCCTGGCCGAAGCCGAAGTGGAGTATCAGGAACGCGACGACACTTCGGTCTATGTAAAATTTCCGATCGTCACTGGCGAGTGGAAGGACAAGGCGAGCATCGCGATTTGGACAACGACGCCTTGGACCTTGCCTGCGAATCTCGCCATCGCCGTCGGTCCGAAAGAGATTTACGTCGTCCAGGAATTTCGCCGCGATGGAACTTCTGAAACTCTTTTGCTGGCCGACAAAATGGTCGCGCAATTTTGCGCGAACACGAAGTTCGAGCCGACTGGCGAACCGCTCGCGTCGTTTCCGGGCGCGAAGATCGAGAAGATCAAAGCGCGCCATCCCTTCCTCGATCGCGAAGCCATTGTGCTCACCGCCGATTTTGTGACCATGGATTCCGGCACGGGCGCGGTTCACATCGCGCCGGGTCACGGCGAAGACGATTACAATCTTGGCCGCGCGAATAATTTGCCGGTTTTGTCGCCGGTCGACGATCACGGGAAGCTCACCGACGAGGCGGGCGTTCCCAGTCTGATCGGCAAATACGTGTTCGATGCGAACAAAGACGTCGTAGATTTGCTTCGAGAGAAGGGCAACTTGTTAGGCGCGCAGAGCTTTCATCACAGCTATCCGTATTGCTGGCGATCGAAAACGCCGATCATCTTCCGCAACGTCGAACAGTTTTTCATTCGAATTGACGAACTGCGTCCGCGCGCGCTGGAAGCAATCCATAACGAAGTGAAATGGATTCCCGGGTGGGGCGAAAATCGCATCGCTGGCACCGTGGAATCGCGACCCGACTGGGTGATTTCACGCCAACGCAGCTGGGGCGTGCCGCTGCCGGTTTTTTATTCGGCGGAAGGAAAACCGATTCTGGACGCGAAAGTCATCCGCAAACTCGCCGACATCGTTGGCGAACGCGGATCCAACGTCTGGTTCGAACTCAGTGATGCCGATCTCGCGAAAGAACTTGGATTACCGGCCGGAACAACCAAACGCAACGACACCATCGACGTTTGGATCGACAGCGGCGTCTCGCATCAGGCGGTTTGCGCGCTGCATCCGGAACTGCGAGATCCCGCCGACATGTATCTCGAAGCCACCGATCAGCATCGCGGCTGGTTTCAATCGTCGCTCATGACGAGCATCGCCTTGAAGGACCGCGCGCCTTACAAAATCTGCGTCACGCACGGATTCGTCGTCGATGTCGACGGAAAGAAAATTTCAAAGTCGAGCACCTACGACAAGCCGATGGACGCGGGACATTTTGTGGGCAAGCACGGCGCCGATCTGGTCCGGCTTTGGGCCAGTAGTGTGCATTACACCGATGATGTGCCGTTTTCGGAAGAAATGTTCACGCGCCTGGGAGA
>JAJPJU010000254.1 GCA_021324035.1 Spartobacteria bacterium
CGCTTCCCTAATTTGAGCATTTCAGTTTCGCCGCGGAGCGAAAACTTCCTCAAATAATGGAAGCAAAGCCGCGTCCAAAATTCTCCGGCGCTGCCGGCGACCAAATAAGTGTATTCATCAAGGTCGGCCGCAGTTTCGAGCGCGACGATCTGTTTCGGATCACGAAAACGCTCGAGATCGAGAATTTGGCCACGATGGATCTTCTCCAAAACGGCGCGGACTTCTTGGCGGTTGAACAGGTCGCTTTGTTCGAGCCAATCCAGGGTTGGTTGTAACGATTCGATCAACCCGCGCTCAGATTCGTTTTTCTGCAACGGCGCGACCGCAGCAATAAGATCGTTGATTGCACCGTCAAGCCCTTCGCCCTGGGTCGCCGTGGCCAGCAGCTGCAATTTTTCAACGCGCAACTCGATCGGCAATTCGGCTGTATCGGCAATTGTGTCGGACGCGCGGGCCAGCAAATAACCGAGGGCAACCGGATCGCGCAGTTTTTTCGGCAACAGAAAGATCGAGAGGTAAAACGAGCGCGAGACGCGGCGGAGAATCGGGCCGCGAAGATTTGAAATCGAGACGCGATGTTGCGGTGGCTCCACAACCAAATTTTCAACGGCCGACATTTTTCACTTCGATCCGGCTCGAATCCGAATTGCCGAGGCCGACTGTCGTCGCCGTCTGGATATAGCTGGCGAGCCGGCCGATGGGTGGAAACGAGGCTTTGGCCCGCAACGCTTCGAGTTGTTTGAGCGCGACCGCGTCCAGCGCCACCGGATCTTTGCTCGCGTAGAGGGTTGCGTGATGCAGCGCGAAATTCGGCTGCGACGACGGGCCGCCGCCATATTGCGCGAGCAATCCATCCATGATGTTGAACACGACTTTCTGCGAAATCAGCGCATTCGAATAAATCATGGCGATACTTTCGGCGCCGAACGGCGTTCCCTGGGCAAACCTTCGCCAGTTGTCGATGTTCGGCACCGTCATGTTGTAAAGACAACCCGCAATGCCATTGGTGGTGCTGTTGCTCATCACCGGCACGTTGATGACTTTGTTCACGTCGGTGGACAGGATTTTGCAAAAATGACTCACGTTGCTCGTGTTTTCGACGTCGGACAGGGGCACGCTCTTTCCCGTGTCGCTGATGTAATCGACGTCGCCCCAAACAAGCTTTCCAAGCAACGGCGCCGTGAATTGCGCCTTCGGATCGTAGCCAGTCCGCGGCGCGATGCTTTTCAATTGAAAACCGTCGCCCGATTTGTAACCAGCGCCTTTGGTTCCTTCGAGTGAACGGTCCCAAACGATGATGCTGCTGCGGGGATGACCGGCCGCGGCGAGCCCATCAACAATGGCCGTGATGATGTCGTGATGGGTCGTGAACAATTCGCCGCCGGCCGCGGAGATTTTGATTCCAACTTTGTCGTTAGGCGAAACCAGAGAATTCCAGGCCGAAGCCAGATCCGACTGACCAGTCGCGGCCAGGACCAGGCGGTCGACCATCGCGCGGATCGCGCGGGAATTTGTTTTGTAATTCACGATCGCATTCGCGTCGTGCGTCGTGTAGACGGTCGACCTAAGGGGCGGCGAATTCTGCGCCCATCCGCTGGTGATGGCGCAGAAAAAAACCAGAGCTACATTTCGAAACGACAAGGGACCTTGATTTTATGGTCGTTAACAGGAATCACAACTCCGAGATTTTGCCCGCGCAACAAGATGGGCACGGTGCGTCCGGCACCATCCGTCACATTTACGTTCACATCCCGTTCTGCGCGCGAATTTGTCCGTATTGCGCTTTTTACAAGGAACTGCTCGACCGCTCGCAGACGCCGCGATTTTGCGAAGCAATCCTGCGTGAGTTGGAGTTACACGCGCGAGAACAACTCGCCTCGGCTTCGAGCCAGACTGGTGCGGGTGACCGGCCGCAACCTGTCACAATTTATTTCGGCGGCGGAACCCCGACTGCGCTGACCACGGCGCAGCTGGATTATTTGCTGACCGGTTTTCGACGCGCGCTTGATCTCTCGCAATTGGACGAATGGACCATGGAAGCAAATCCGGGGAGCGTTTCGCCCAAAAAAGCGGCGCTGCTTCACCAACTTGGAATCACTCGGATCAGTCTCGGCGTTCAATCGTGGGACGATGATCTGTTGAAATTGCTCGGGCGCGAGCACAACGCCGAACAGGCGAAGCAATCATTTGAAATTTTTCGTCGCGCCCGGTTCACGAACATCAACGTCGATCTCATGTTCGGATTGCCGGGCCAAAGCATCGATCAATGGCGTGAAACGTTAAAGCGAACGATCGCGCTCGAGCCGGAACATATCTCGACCTACTGCCTGACCTACGAGGAAGACACCGAGTTCTTCCTGCGCCATGCGCGCGGCGAGTTTCGACAAGATTCGGATTCCGATGCCGAATTTTTAGACGCGGCAATGTCGATGCTGGAGGCCGCCAGCTACGAACATTACGAAATCTCGAACTACGCCCGGCCAGGATTTCGATCGGCCCACAATCGCGCCTACTGGTCCGGCGCCGATTATCTTGGTATCGGTCCGAGCGCGTTTTCCACGATTGGCCTGGTGCGCCGCCAAAATGTTTCAAATTTCCGGGAGTATTCGGACGCGGTGCTTTCCGGCAAATCTGCAACCGGATCGATCGAGCATTTAACCGCGATAATGAAACGGGCCGAAAAGATCGCGCTCGGTTTGCGAACAGATACCGGCGTTCCCGAGCGAATGCTCGATTCCTTCGAAACCGAAACGCGCGAATTCGTCCGGTTGGGTTTGCTGCAAAAAGCGGACGACCGCTTCGTTTTGACCCGGGCCGGGAAATCGGTCGCTGATTCTGTGGCGGCGGATTTGATTTAGGTAGCGGCGACTGACCTCAGTCGCCATGGCGGCTCGGTGAGCCGCCTCTACCTATTCGGACATAGCGCGCGTTTGAACGCCGAGTTTCTCGTCACTCGTCACCTGTCACTTCTTATTCGCTTTTGCCGTAACGCCGCTGTCGTCGGCCGTATTCTTCAACTGCGGCCGCGAGATCTTTTCTGGTGAAATCGGGCCACAGTTTCGGCGTCACGTACATCTCGGTGTAGGAAGTCTGCCAGAGCAAAAAATTCGAAAGGCGCATCTCGCCCGAAGTTCGAATCAACAAATCCGGGTCGGGATAATATCGGGTGTAAAGATGTTTACTGAACATTTCCACATCGATCATTCCTTTATCGATGTGGCCGACCTCGATCGCGTGCAGCAAACTCTTGATCCCGTCGATAATTTCCAACCGGCCACCGTAACTGAGCGCGAGAACTAACGTGACGCCGGTGTTTCCGGCGGTCGCTTCGATCGATCTATGCAACTGCTCCTGACAGGAATCAGGCAAATCGGTCAGCCGCCCGATCGCCTGGAGCCGCACGTTTTTCTCGATCAGCTCGGGCGTCTTCTCCTTCAAAAACTTTTCCAGCAACTTCATCAGGGCGAACACTTCCGCCTTTGGACGTTGCCAATTCTCAGCCGAAAAGGCATAAAGGGTGAGGAAATCGACCTTCAGCTCGGCGCAACCTTCCACGCATTCCCGCGCGGCCCGGGCGCCTTCCTCATGGCCTTTGATCCGTGGCAAACCGCGGCCTTTGGCCCACCGTCCGTTGCCGTCCATGATAATGGCGATGTGGCGCGGGACAGATTTGCCGGCGGCGGCCATTGTTACAAAAAGATAGTCTGCGCGCGCATTGGCCCGATGCTGACGATCGAAACCTTCGCTCCGGTCAGCTGTCCAAGGCGTTTGACGTAATCTCGGGCGGCGCGTGGCAGTTGCGAAAGTTTTTTCGCAGAACTCGTGGATTGCTTCCAACCCGGCATCTCCTCATAAATCGGTTCGCAATTGTCCAATTGCACCGCGTCGCAAGGCGGAACGCTGAGCCTCTTGCCGTTCAACCGGTAGGCTACGCATATCTTGATCGGGTCGACCGTGTCCAAGCCATCCAGATTCGTCACCGCCAGTTCGTCGATACCGTTGATCATTGCCGCGTAACGCGTCGCGACGGCGTCGAACCAGCCGCATCGCCGCGCCCGGCCAGTGGTCGCTCCGAATTCGCGCCCAAAGGAATGGAGCATATCCGCGACGCGCCGGTCCTCGCTCGGCAACGGCCCCTCGCCCACCCGGGTCGTATAAGCTTTCATCACGCCCACAACGCGATCGATCCGGTTGGGAGGAACGCCGGTGCCGGTGGAAGCGCCGCCCGCAGTCGTGTTCGACGACGTCACGTAAGGATAAGTTCCAAAATCGATATCGAGAAAAGTTCCCTGCGCGCCTTCGAACAAAATATTTTTGCCGCGCTCAATCGCGTTGTGCAGATAAATAACCGTGTTCGTCACGAACGGCCGCAACTTCGCGCCCGCAGCCAGATAAGCCTTGTTCACTTCGTCATAATCGATCGGCTTGGCGCCGAGCGCTCGAAGCACCGCATTGTTTTCGCGGTTTTTGGCCTGCAATTTTTTCGAGAACAACGTCGGCTGCATCA
>JAJPJU010000261.1 GCA_021324035.1 Spartobacteria bacterium
CCTTTGCCCGCAGCTCATATATAACCGCTGGATCAGCGGGTGAATCGGTCGTGCCGCTCCTATCGGAGCTAATCGTTAAACTGTTGGATCTATAAACATGTCGCGCCTCCGGCGCTTCAGCTCCGTTACGAGCGTCGTGTACATGTCGCGCAATCCGCGCTTCAGCTCCGTTAGGAGCGTCAGGTCTATAGCCGGTGCGACCGCAATGGCTAGCTCCAGCGGAGCGGCATGTGCCCCGCCTCGTTCCGCATCAATTTCATGAACCAGGCGTTTCGCCTTCCACTTCGAGTGTCACAAGAGCTGCCGCCAGCGTTTTTTTCCAGTGAGCCGGCAGGCATGTAGCTGGTTTGGTGGACAACTGTGCGCAGCAATTGACTTCAATGTGATTGACTCGCTTGCCCTTCGGGTTTCGTCGACGTCGCACGATTCCCGTCGGCTCCGTTCCGGCCCCCGCCTCGCGGATTTAACGATTTAGCGAATTAGCGATTTAATGATTATCTTCGGCGCGTGACTGGCCGTTCGACTCAACTTTTTGCCGCCGCCCAAAAACGGATTCCGGGCGGGGTGAATTCGCCCGTCCGCGCCCTTCGTAATGTTGGTGGCGAACCGTTTTTCGTGGAACGTGCCCGCGGTTCGCGGGTTTGGGACGTCGACGGGAGGGAATACATCGATTACGTCGGCAGCTGGGGTCCCGCCATTCTTGGCCACGCGCCGAAAGTTGTCGTCGATGCGGTCCAAGCGGTTGCCGAACGCGGTTTGAGTTTTGGAATTCCAAACCCGTTTGAAGTCGAGCTCGCAGAATTGATCTGCGAGTGGATGCCATCGATCGAAAAAATTCGAATGGTGAACAGCGGCACCGAAGCCGCAATGTCGTGTCTGCGATTGGCGCGCGGATTCACTGCCCGCGATAAAATCATCAAGTTCGATGGTTGCTATCACGGGCACGCCGACTCGCTTTTGGTTCAGGCTGGCAGCGGCGCGCTAACTCACGGGCGGCCGGACAGCGCCGGAGTTCCAAAGTCGTTTGCCGATCTTACGATTTCGCTCCCGTTTAATAATATCGATCTGGTCCGAAAGACTTTCATTGAGAACAAAGATGAGATCGCAGCAATCATTCTCGAACCAATTCCCGCCAATGCAGGACTTTATTTCCCGGAGAATAATTTTCTGTCGAGTTTGCGCGATGAATGCACGAAGCATGGAGCGCTTTTGATCTTCGATGAAGTTATGACCGGTTTCCGCGTGGCGCGCGGTGGCGCTCAGCAAATTTTTGGCGTGAAACCCGACCTGACTGTCCTGGGCAAAGTAATTGGCGGCGGTTTGCCAGTCGGAGCGTTTGGCGGACGCGCCGAAATCATGGACCGGCTTTCGCCGGACGGCCCGGTTTATCAGGCTGGAACCCTGTCCGGAAATCCGCTCGCGATGGTGGCGGGTCTTTCGCAACTCCGGGAATTGGAACGAATCGACGGCTGGAAATTACTCGAAGACTTGGGCGCGCAATTCGAGCAACTGGCGCGTGCTGCGGTTGCGAAAACGAAGATCGAACTCACCTTTCATCGAATCGGTTCGATGTTCTGTTTGTTCTTTTGTTCCGGACCAATTGTCGATCTCACCGGCGCGAAGCGAAGTGATCTGAAGCGATTCACAAGATTCTTCCATGCCTGTTTGGAGCGCGGCGTTTATTTCGCGCCCTCCCAGTTCGAGACCGGATTCATTTCGACCGCGCACACCACCGACGACATTTCGCGCACCGCTGAGATTGTCGGCGAGGCTCTTCGCTCGTTATGACGACTTCGATCCAAACAAGAATTCGCTCGGCCTCGAAATTCTTTTTCGAAGGCGACCGCAAATTCTTCATCAAAGGCGTGACCTACGGGCCGTTCAAACCTGACGCGAATGGAGATTATCTCGGCCGCCCGGAACAGGTGGATGCGGATCTTCGATTGATGGGTGAAATCGGATTGAACGTTGTCCGGATTTATCATCCACCGCCGGAGTGGTTCCTCGAAAAGTGCGCCGCCTTCGGAATGCGAGTGCTCATCACCCTGGCGTGGGAAAAGCACATCGAATTTCTGCGCGACAGAAAAGTCAGGGACGAAATAACGCGGATGGTGCGGACGACGGTGAAACGGTACCGCGGAAATCCGGCCGTTCTCGGTTATTTGGTCGGCAACGAAATATCGAGCACGATGGCCCGTTGGCTTGGCGTTCGGCAAGTCATCGAGTTTGTCGAACATCTCGTTCGAGTCGGACGCGCTATCGACTCCGAGGTTTTATATTCTTACGCGACCTTTCCGCCGACCGAATATTTGCTGCCTCAAAACGTCGATTTTTTCTGTTTTAACGTTTATCTCCACAATCAGCTCGACTTCGAACGTTACCTGTTGCGACTGCAAAATCTGACGGAGGAGCGGCCGCTCATTTTGGGCGAGTTTGGCATGGACACCATCCGCCATTCGCAGGAGGAGCAGGCCGAAATGCTCGGCTGGCACATCGAGAGCGTCGCAAAATGTGGTCTGGCCGGGACGATTTTGTTTTCGTGGACGGACGAATGGTTCACCGGTGGGCAGGAAGTGCCCGATTGGGCGTTCGGCATCGTGACTCGCGACCGCCGGCCAAAAAAATCCTACTACGCGCTCAAGGAAAAATTTGGCCAGGATAATTCAACCCTTCCGCATCGCGCGCTCGCCGAATCGCCGTTCGTTTCGGTGATCGTTTGTTCCTACAACGGCGGACGCACCCTCCCGCGCTGTCTCGAGTCGTTAGGCAAAATCAATTATCCAAATTACGAAGTGATTCTGGTCGACGACGGCTCGACCGACAACACCACGGAGATTGCCGCGCAATTTCCGAACGTCCGTTACATTCGCCAGACGAACTACGGTTTGAGTCACGCCCGCAACACCGGGGCTGCCGCGGCCAAAGGCGATGTGTTTGCATATACCGATTCGGACTGCATGGCCGATCCGGACTGGCTTTATTATTTGATTGGAACGTTGACCAGCGGGGATTACGCGGGCGTTGGCGGCCCGAATGTCAGTCCCCCGGCGCGAAATGCGATTCAGGCCGTCGTCGCGGCTGCGCCGGGAGGGCCGAGTCACGTTTTGCTAACCGACACCGTGGCCGAACACATCCCGGGTTGTAACATGGCGTTTCGCCGGTGGGCGTTTGAAAATATCGGCGGCTTCGATCCCGAATATCGCAAAGCAGGGGACGACGTCGATTTTTGCTGGCGCCTGCAACAAGCCGGCGGCGTGATCGCATTTAGCCCAACTGCGATTGTCTGGCACCATCGCCGTTTCACTTTACGGGAATTTTTGAAGCAACAAGAGGGTTATGGCGAAGCCGAGTCGCTTCTGCGTTTCAAACACTTGATTTTCTTCGGCCCGACCGGCACTGCGAAATGGCGCGGCCAAATTTACGGCGCACCACGCTTCAGCTGGTTCATCAATCGGCCGGTGATTTATCACGGAATTTTCGGCGAAGGATTTTTTCAATCGATGTACGCAACGCCGCAATCGGAGATCGCAGCCTATCTCAGCAGTATCGAATGGTTCGCATTGACCCTTTTTCTTTTCGGCCTCGGAGTTTTTCTGCCCGCGTTGCGCATCGTTCCTTATCTGATGCTTGGCGGAACCCTGACCGTTGCGCTGTCCTATATGGTCCGCGCCCGGATTGAGCCGAAATTCGATACGGTTCCAGCGCGATTGCTGGTGATGTGTCTGGCGTTTGTTCAACCGCTGGTCCGCGGATTTTCGCGATACTTTACCTGGCTTCATTTCAAACGCACTCCGCGCAGCGTCATTAGCACTCATGAACAATTACCCGCCGGTGCAATGGGCCGCGGTTTGCGGCGCCGCGTTTTTTGGAGCGAGGAAGGCCGGGACCGCCACCATTTACTCGGCGCTATTTTCCAACTTCTCGAGGAGGAAGGCTGGCGTTATTCGATCGATACCGGCTGGAAAGAATGGGACATTCAGATCTACGGCAATTTTTGGTGGAGCACTGTTCTTCAAACAGTCACTGAAGAACACGGCGGCGGTAAGAAATTGACCAGGGTGCGACTTCGAAGCCGATTTGTTACCAGCACGATCATTTTCGGTCTTATCGCTCTGAGCATTGTGATTTACCGGCAATTGCACACGTCCCACCTCGATCTTTGGTCGGTTATTCCGTTCTGCCTCTTTTTGGTTTTTCTCGCTTCGCGGGCGCGAGCGCTGAAAGCGAGAGTCGCGGAGCTCGTCGATCTCGCCGCTTATCGGGCGGGGCTGCAGCGCATGACCCGCCGAGGAGTGGCTGTGCCGCCTGCCGTGCCGGCCCAGGCGCTCGAGGCAATGCAGACCGACTCGCCGGCGCGGACATGAACGGCGGATTAGTCGTTCGCTTCTCGATCCTTGTCGCTGCAGAGATTCTCTTCGTTGGGGCGCTGAACTTTTTTGATGACTGGACCCTTGAACAAATGCCGGTCCGGTTCGTGGGCACCGCGTTTGCGGCCGGCATCGCTTTTCTCGCGGCTGTGGCCCATTTTCCGCCGCGGATCAATATTCGCCGCCAGGCGGCCATTTTCTGGGGAGTCGCAATTATCTTGCGATTGGTTGCGCTCCCGCTGGCACCGGCAGACGAATTAATTCGCTATCAGTGGGACGGCAAAATCCAACAGACGGGATTTAATCCGTATCTCACCGCGCCGTCCGATTCGAAATTGGACGATTTGCGCCACGATTTCCCGCAAGCGGCGAAAATCAATCATCCGGAACTGCCGGCATTTGAAGCGCCGGGGGCGGAATTACTTTTCAAAGTTTTCGCCGGGGTCACCGATCGGCCGATCTTTTATAAAATATTTTTTGCGATTGCCGACCTGGCGATCGCGGCATTGCTCTTGCAGTTGATCGGAAATGATCGGCGTTATCTAGTTGCGGCCTGGTACGCCTGGAATCCGCTCGTGATTTATAGTTTCGCCGGAGCTGCCCATTGCGACAGCGTTATGATGCTCGCGCTGATCGGGGGAGTCCTGGCTTTGACAAAGGCTTGTCCCGAACAGCAACTGACGGGGACGACACGGATCGACGATCCGCCGTCTCAGTGGCGGTGGTCTTTGATCGCGGCGATTTGCCTCGGGATTGCCGTATCATTGAATCTCGTCGCAGCGTCGCTGTTTTTGTTTTTCCTGTTTGCACTCCGGTGGCGGGCATTCGTTTTGGTTTTAAGCGTGGCAATTCCCGTGTCGCTCAGTTCTGTGTTTGGATATCCCGGTCTTCAAAATTGGAGTTCGTTAGGCCAAGTCGCCTATTTGTCCCGCCTCAACGATTTGTTCTGGTGGCTGATTGAAGACACTTTTTGGCCAAATCCACATCAGCGACTTTTTCATTACTTTCCGATCATGACCGTGTGCGTGATCGCAGTGTCGCTACTTTTCGTTCGCAATTGGAAACGTGGTACCGTGTGGTCTCTCGGCACTGTTTTGGTGCTCAGTCCGATTCTTCACCCCTGGTATTGCACGTGGATTTTGCCGTTTGCCACGTGGCGGCGCGCTCACGGTTGGCACGTCCTCTCGATTACTCTTTTCGCCTACTACTTGTTTTGGGATGACCGCCTGTTCGCCTTGCCCTGGCACGCCGAACCCTGGATGCGCGGTTTAATTGTCGCCCCTGTCCTTGCATCGATGATTATGCTGGCGACGCAAAATCGAACGGCGGCCGAAGCGATTTGACTGCGTCATGAAAATCCTGAGGCGGCGGGGCTTCGAATTGCCTCCAGTCTTCAGTCCGGGGATGTCGAAAACTTAACTTCCACGCGTGCAGCATTTGCCGGGGAAAATATCTCGCGAATCGTCCGCCATAAACTTTGTCGCCGAGCACGGGATGGCGAAGATGATGCAAGTGAACGCGGATCTGGTGAGTCCGGCCGCTGTGCAATCTGCATTCCACCAGAGTCATTTCGTCGGATGAACTGAGAACCCGGTAATCGGTTTTCGCCGGTCGTCCACGTGACGCCGCGATTGACATTCGTTGTCGATGAACAGGATGGCGCCCAATTTTTTCCTCAATCGTTCCGATAGTCTTGCGCAATTTTCCCGCGACCAGCGCCAAATAAACTTTTTCGACCGTTCGGCCGGCGAATTGAGCCGACAATGAACGATGCGTCTGGTCGGTTCGGGCGATGACCAGACACCCGGTGGTGTCCTTGTCGAGACGATGAACGATTCCGGGCCGTTCCTTGCCGCCGATTCCTGAAAGCTTTGGAAAGTGAAACAGCAGCGCGTTCACCAGCGTGTGTTCGCGTTGACCCGCTCCAGGATGCACCACCAACCCCGCAGGCTTGTTGATCACGATCAAATCGTCGTCCTGATACAAGACATCAAGCGCGATATCTTCCGGTAAACTGTCGATCTTTTCCGGCGGCGGCTCGTTTACTTCTACGCGATCGTCAGCACGGACCGGATCGCCAGGCCGGGCTGGGGCACCGTTGAGAGTGATGTTTCGATTTCGAATCAGCTTCTGGAGGCGAGCCCGGGAAAATTGTGGCAGCTCGCGCGCGAGGAATTGATCGAGCCGGAGGCGAGCGCTTTGCTTCGGCACAATTAATCGAATTGGCTCTTTCGGTAGCATGAACGGACAACATTGCCCCAGGAATCGCCGATGTTACAATCCGTTCGATGGCCGCCGAACAATCCGGGTCTACTTCCCAAATCTGCCCCGCTTGCGGCGCTTCTATTGACACCACCAACGCCGAGCCGCTTCAGAAGATCGCCTGTCCGTCGTGCGGCGAGACCGTTCACGCCGAGGGAGTCTTCGATAATTTCGTAATCCTGGAAACCGTCGGTGTTGGCGGAATGGGCACGGTTTACAAGGCGCGCGACACTTTGCTCGAGCGCTTCGTTGCTCTGAAACTTTTGCGGAAAGATCTTGAGGGCGGCCTCGATGCGACGGCCGAGCTGCGGCACGAAGCGCGCGCGGCCGCGGCCGTGAATCATCCGAACATCGTGCAGGTCTTTTCTTCGGGAATCGCTCACGGCCAGTTTTATCTCGTCATGGAACTGGTCGAGCACGGCAGTCTTGATGATTTCATCGAACAGAAAAGACGCCTGCCCGAAGAACAAGTTCTGGAAATCGGAATTCAGGCAGCCAAAGGACTTCGGGCCGCGTATTCCAAGGGCTCGATTCATCGTGATGTGAAACCGGCCAACATTCTTTTCGCCGACGATCACCTTGCCAAGATCGGCGATTTTGGCCTGGCGGGAGTGACCGCCGAGGCACGAGGCGAAATTTGGGGAACGCCATACTACGTCGCGCCCGAGCGTTTAAATCATCAACCGGAGGATTTTCGAAGCGACATGTACAGTCTTGGCGCAACGCTATTTCATGCGATTGCCGGGACGGCGCCAATTGAAGCCGAAACCAATTCCGCCAGCGAGCTTCTGGCCCTCAAACGTCAGCCGCACTTGCTTTCGATGGTCGCACCGGACGTTTCGCCCGATACCGCCCCTGTCCTTCAGAGAATGATAGCGCCCGAGCCGGCGCAACGTTTTTCGTCCTACGACGAATTGGTTGCCGAACTCGAAGGCGCTTACAGGAGATTAACCGGGCGCGATCTCATCGATGTCGCAACTGCAAAACGCAAGACGCGCCGAATCATCGCGGCAGCTGGTGCGGTCCTGCTGCTTGTTGCAATTGGCGTTTTCTTTTACGTTCGAAAGACCGAACAACAGATCGCGGTTTCTTCGAATCTGATTCCGGTGGCGGAGCTGGAGAAGCAGGCAGCCGACGCCCGTCATCAACTTGTCCTCAATCATTACAATGTGGCAGGAGCGGCTTTCGGCCGCATCGCAACGGAAGCGCATGAACGGCAGCCTCTTTATGATTGGGCGCGATTGCAGCAGGGACTCGCGGCGATGATTGCTCGC
>JAJPJU010000318.1 GCA_021324035.1 Spartobacteria bacterium
TAACTGCTTTGCCTACTTCGCCTACTGTGATCACGTCATCTACAGCTACTCCTAGTAGCTGGAATAGCGCCTCGGCTACCAATGACGTCGTGGGGTGGAGAAACTACGCCACGGTGCAACCTCGAGGCGACTTTGGGAGTTTTATTTTCGACGGCGCGGGTACCTCGCCTGGAACGGGATCTCGTTTCCTAGGAGTATTCTTAACATCGAACCTTGATTCGCTCACCGTTTCCGCTGCGACAAGCGGAGGCCGCACTGATCAAGTGTTCGTCAGCAGAGGAGAGCTTCTAGCATTCCGGGGCTCGAGCGGATTTAGTCAGAGTATTTTGCAATACCTTGGAACCTTTTCCCGCGATCGGAACAAGCCCACTTGGAGCGACTCGGCAACCCGCCTGGCCGGAAGATTTCCGCTTAGTCGTTTCGACGTTTTTGAAACACCGGCCAGTTCGAACGCAGCCGACGTTCAGAAATATTTCGGACTTGTGTACGTCCCTGCCTCTGCAGGGCCGCCTGCTCATGCAGAGCACTGGCAATATGTGGGAACCAGCGGAGCGGTCCTTCAATCGACCATTCCCGGGATTACGGGAACGAATCAAGACCCGGATCTGTTCAGTCTGCTACGCTATGCAATGCCTTCGGCGTCAGTGGACGAACTCTTGTCAATCGGCGCATCGCTAATCGATCAAAGGGACACTAATGATGATACTACTTGGATCGAGTACGGTAATCCAGCGAGCCCCCAGAAAGCATACGGCGTTGATAGAAATGCTTCGACCGAGCCGGATGCACCGACCCGACCCACGAATGTTGTTGTGCTGAACCGAGGGTTTAGAAACGTAGGCGAATTAGGGTACGCATACCGAAACGCCTCGACCAACTTGGATTTTCTGAGCGCTTCGAGTATTGACGCGCCATTGTTGGATCTCTTTACATATAACACAGCAGCTACACGCGCGGGAACATTCAGTCTTAACACCGGCAATATCGCAGTGATAACGGCGTTAATAACAGGAGCAACGACGAACGAAATCTCCGGCGCGATCGCCAGTCGCACTAATTCCTATAAGACAGCGCAGAGCGCAGTGACTGAAAGCAATCGTCAACACGGAATCAGTAGAGCGGATATGACCCGCATTGCGGGTGCAGCTGGGACCTTTCTTGGGTCGAGCGACGAAGCGCGCAAAACATCGGTTCGGGCCTTGGCTGAGCTGTGTCAGACACGGACATGGAACCTGATGGTCGATGTTGTTGCTCAATCAGGGCGATATCCGCCAAACGCAAACACATTGGCCGATTTCGTGGTTCAAGGTGAAAAACGGTACTGGCTTCATTTCGCCATCGATAGGTTTACCGGACAAATGATCGACCAACAGCTTGAAGAAGTCTTCGAATAGAGATGTCACTTTAATTAGCGAATGGTGGCAACGAGTCCCGTCGCTGCGCAACGACAGCAATTGTCGGAATGAATTGGCCGACCTGGTTCTCCTCGATAGAACGCAATTCCCATTCCATGGCAGTCGGGACAGAGTTGCTTCCCTTTAGGAACAACAAGCATTCTGTAACCCTTTCCTAAACATACCGGACAAGCCTGAGTTCGATGATCAGCTATCCGACCGGATCCAGTTGAATCGTAAACAACAGCGCCTTCTCCACTGCACGCGGGACAAACTAATCGCTGAGCTATCGGGCCTTTCGGAATTGCAGGAGCAACTGCCGGCAATGGTTGTGTGCCGAAGATTCGATCGTGAAACGTAGTGTTCCAACCAAGCCAAACCAAAAGGCTAACGGCGACTATCTCGGTAAAAATGCGCACGGGGAAAGAAAATTCTCATCTAACTTCGTAACCGCTAGGTGCGCCTGCCGGCAAGCTTGGATTTTTTTATCGCTTCGGGCTTTTCGCGTCGATGGCGGCGGCGGTGACGCCGTCGGAGGCGGTGGCGATTGCGACTGACATGCCGGTGGCGAGGCTGCTGAGCTGCGATGGTTGGCCGTTCACGGTGATTTTTGTCGCCGGCGAAACTTTGAACTCTTTCGATTGATGATTGGCGAACAGCGTCACAGTGATCGAGGTCAGATGGATCGCAGTGATGTGATCGGTGGTGTCAGGCGCTGGCGTCGGTGTGCTTTTCTTCCTTCCGGCGGCGAATGATTTCGACGGAAACAACAGCGCGACAGCCAGTAATGCTGCGATGGCCGGGAAAAATCGCATGACGATGATGTTGAGACAGCCGGAAGCGGGTGACAAGGCGAAATATCAGGTCGAATCCGACAACGGAACCACGGGACTACCGGACCACCGGACCGCAGGACAACAGCGCATTTAGCGATTTAGCGAGTTAATGATTTAGCGAATTACAAATCATCAACAAAAGATCAACGCGGAAATTGAACCGAAGATAGCAAACTGAGCGAAGGCCAGATTCTGGAGAAATGAAACTCTTAGCTACCTTAGCTTCCTTCTGTTCAAAGAAATCCGCGGTAAACAATTAGAGTTTCTGGACCACTGGCGTCGCTGTTTCGGCAGCTTTCAGTTTCGCGATTTGATCGCGGAGCTCCGCGGCGCGCTCGTAATATTCCTTCGCGACCGCCGTCTCCATTTCGCTCTGCATGATTTCAAGTCTGGAGCGCGGACGTTTGGCGCTGATTTCTTTCAGCCAATCGTCGAGGAAATGGATCTCCGAACTTTTCGCCGCCAACTCGGGGAAGCTTGATTTCCGAAAGAATTCCGTGATCGCTTCCCGGCCACGGCTGATCTCGGCGATCGCTTCCGGAAATTTTCCCTGCCCGAGAAAAATCGACGCCTTGGCCCGCGTGTTCATCATCAGCACGTAGGGACGAAATTGCTGGAGCGTCCAGGAAAGCTCGTCGCGCTCGGTGTGGGCATCGACGAAATCGAACAGCTCGAGATTGCGTTGCGTATCGCGGACGACGCCGTGGAAATCGTTGATCTGAAACAAGCTCAAATAGCGATGGTAATATTGAATGCCCTCCTGCTGAAGCTCGGCGCATTGTTCGGCGGTGAGATCGTAGCTCTCGCCCTTGGCCTCGGCCCGGGCCGCACGCAGCTGATGGTAAGTCAGGAGCGATTCGCAGCCGTGAGGGCGCGCGCCATCCGGCCGGCCGCTCAGCTCCATTTGCAAAACGCCGAGATCGATCCGGAGCTGCAACTTATGCCGGCCGTCCAGTCCGAGAATCTTTCGCACTTTGATGGCGCGATTCTCATGCGCCCAGTCCTTGAGAATGGTGTTCAGATCGAGGCTCATCCTTAAAAGATGATCGGACATTTGGTCTTCGATTGTCAACCGGATCGAGCGACGCTGGGAGGGTCGTCTCAGGAGATCGAAGAGAGGAGATCGGCGATCGGAGATAGCAGATTGGACCGGTCAGGTGCTCAATTCCTAATTCCTAATTCCTAATTCCTAATTATGGTTGCTCCGTGGAGCAATCCGTCGAGTCGTTCATCCGCTATCTGGCGGTAGAGCGCGGACTTTCCGACAATTATCAGCTTTCCACCCAGCGCTCGCTGATGGATTTCGCCAATTGGATGGCGGGCAAACGCGAAGGGCGAAGCGCGAAGTGCGAAGTGAAAACCGACTGGCACAAGGTGACGCTTCCGACGATTACCGAATACCTTGCCGAAAAAAAGCGGAGCGGGCTTTCGGCGTCGTCGATCAAGTTGATCGTGGTCGCGCTGAAGATTTTTTTCCGGTTTCTCGCAGGCAAAGGTGAGATCAAATCCGATCCAACCGAGACGCTCAGTCTGCCGCGGATTGAGCGTTATTTGCCGGAGACCTTGAACGAGCTCCAGGTCGAGCAGTTGTTGAACGGCATCGACACCAAAGCGCCGCACGGATTGCGCGACCGGGCGATGATCGAGCTGCTTTACGCGAGCGGACTGCGAATTTCCGAATTGGCCAATGCGCGCCTGGAGAACTTTCA
>JAJPJU010000148.1 GCA_021324035.1 Spartobacteria bacterium
CGGTGCTGGTCGAGTGCGGTTTCCTGAGTAATCCGCGCGAAGGCGGAGCAGCCCGGGACTCTGAATATCGTGACGAGCTGGCGGACCGGATCGCGGAAGCAGTCATGGAACAACGCGGCGGAAGTCACCGCATGGCGAAGCGGGAGAAATCGGCAAGCGAATCTCCGCTTTTCGACAATAACTAAAACTCCTTTCCGTGTTCCTCGCGGCCGATCGCCGCGAGAAAAATGATCGCGACGAAGACCACCGCCGCAACCAGCGCCATTGTTAGAGCATAGTTTGGCTGTCCGTTGGCACGGCGGAAATGTTCGGCAAGCCAGGCCTGTTGTTGCGCTGCATAAGCCGCGGCGAAATTTCCAAGTTGATAGGCCAGGCCGGGAAAGGTTCCGCGGAAGGCGGAGGGAGAAAGTTCATTCAAATGGATAGGAACAACTCCCCACGCGCCCTGGACCATGAACTGAATCAGAAATCCGCCGGCAATCAGCAGCCCAGTGTTCGGCGCAAAAATCCAGAGAGGGATCAGCAACATTCCACATGCCGCGGCCAGAATGATGACGCGCCGCCTTCCCCAATTCTGCGACAAATAACCAATCACGCTTCCTCCGCAGATCATTCCAAACGCGTAGATGATTGCGATCTGCGACGTTTGGTCGGAATTGAAACCACGCTGCTTTTGAAGGTAGGTCGCGTAAAGATCCTGCGTTCCGTGCGACATGTAATTGAACGCCGTCATCAAGAGCGCCGCATAAACGAACAGCGCGCCGTACTGTCTGAAAAAGATCGACCATTTCAGCTTCGATCGATGTTGCGCTCGATCGCGCAGCCATACCGGTGACTCAGGAACCCGCGCCCGGATGTAAATTACCAGGAGGGCCGGCAGCGCACCCGCCACAAACAATCCGCGCCAGCCGAAATGAGGAAACACAATCCAGTAAACGAGCGCGGCCAGCAGGTAACCGACTGCGTATCCTTGTTGGAGAATTCCTGAAAAGAGTCCACGCACCTGGGTTGGTAACGACTCCATCGCCAGCGAAGCGCCGAGCCCCCACTCGCCGCCCATTCCGATGCCAAACAGAGCGCGCAGAATCAGGAACACGGTAAAGTTCGGCGCAAACGCGGTCGCCAATTCCATGATCGAATAAAAAACGATGTCGACCATCAACGGAATGCGCCGGCCGAATCTATCTCCCAGCCAGCCAAAGATGAACGCGCCCACTGGCCGCATCATTAAAGTCAGGGTGATGGCAAAGGTGACCTTGGAAACCGTGCGGCCGAAGTCCTGACCGAGTTGTCCGAGGACGAACGTGACCAGGAAAAAGTCGAGCGCATCTAACGCCCAACCGAGGAAGCAGGCGATGAAAGTGTTCCGCTGGTCGCGGTTCAGGAGTTTGAAAAACCGAATTGTCGCCACGCCGTCTATATTGACGGGCTTGCGGGGTTTTCGTTCAAGGCTGCACCGCGCCCCCACGTTTTTACGATAATTGCGCAACTTTTCGCCTAAGATCTTCACCAACTCGATTTTTTGATAACGGATACAAAATTCACTCGCAATTCCCCGCAGCTGAATTTCAGCACCCGGCAGCAGATGGTATATTTCCGGATGCGTTATCTGGTTAAGGCGCGATTAAAATCAGGCAAATCGAAGGCGTTGCTGGGATCGATCGACGATGGAAGTCTCGGAAAAGGGTCAATCGCGGGCGACGAATACACTTATAATATGAAGGAGGCCCGTTTGGGCTCCGATGGCGTCGCCACCTGGGTGGAAACATGTTTCTGCGATCCTCCCCTCGCCGAAGAACGACCATATTGGGAAGAGTATTTCGAATTGGTAAACGTCAAAGATGCCCATTCGCGACGGAACTGCCGTCACGAAAATGGGACCGAACCGTGGGCGTGCTGCAATTGCGATTGCACAGGCAAACTCGAGGAGAAACTGCGCGGACAGGGCGAAGCGTTGCTGGAGAGGCTTCAGAAAGCCGATTTCGCTTAGCTTCAGCGAAGCTACCGGCAGGGCAAGAACGTATCGACGTATCATGATGCGTAGATTTGTTCCTTGATCCCTGGCACAAACCCGGCTTAGTTCCCCGGAAACATGCCGGCTGATCTCCATCCTTTGGAAATTCTTTTACGCGACCGCATCGTCGTGCTCGACGGCGCGATGGGGACCATGATCCAGCGTCGAAAATTGTCGGAAGCCGATTATCGCGGAAACCGGTTTCAAGATTGGAAAGGCAAAGATCTTAAAGGCAGTCTCGAGCTCCTCAATATCACCCAGCCGCACGTGGTCGAGGAGATCCATCGGGATTATCTCAACGCCGGGGCTGATATCATTGAAACCAACACCTTTAGCGGAACCACGATCGGTCTTCACGATTTCTTGTTCCAAAACGAGCCCAGACATGGACGCAAAGACCAGGAATTTTTTCAGCGCGTGATCGACGATCCCGATCTGCGAAGCCTTGTCCACGAAATGAATTTGTCCGCGGCGAAAATCGCCCGCCGCGCGGCAGATGAAGCGACCGACAAAACGGGCATCCAACGATTTGTCGGCGGATCGCTCGGTCCCCTCCCCGTCGCTGCTTCGATCTCGCCGGACGTGGGCGACCCGGGATTTCGATCCGTCACGTTCGATCAATTGCGTCAGACTTATTTCGATCAGGTAACCGCGTTGATCGAAGGTGGCGTCGATCTTCTGTTCGTCGAAACGGTTTTCGATACGCTGAACGGAAAGGCTGCGCTTGTCGCAATTGAGGCGGCGTTCGAAAAAACGGGTCGCAGAGCTCCGCTGATTATTTCCGGAACAGTAACCGACCGGGCGGGACGAACATTAAGTGGTCAAACCGTCGAGGCCTTTTTAGTTTCGATCGGCTACGCCAAACCGCTGTTAGTGGGATTGAATTGCTCGCTCGGTCCTGACGAGATGGATCCGTTTATTGAAGAGCTCGCCCGGGTCGCGCCTTTTTACGTAGCGGCGTATCCAAATGCAGGTCTGCCAGATCCGCTTTCGGAAACCGGATTCCCCGAAACAGCCGAGACGCTCGCGCCCAAGCTTGAAAAGTGGGCCAAGAACGGCTGGTTGAATCTTGTCGGAGGTTGTTGCGGCACGACGCCCGACCACATTCGAGCAATCGCCACAGCTGTGCGCGGCCTTCAGCCACGACATCTGAAATCCGAAGTCCGAAATTCGAAGTCCGAAACTCTGCAGCTTTCCGGACTCGAGCCGTTGAACATCACATCGGATTTCGGATTCGTGGTGATCGGCGAGCGAACGAACATTACCGGCTCGCCAAAGTTTTCGAAACTGATCTTGACCAACGATTTCGACGGGGCGCTGGCGGTAGCGCGTCAGCAGGTTCAGGGCGGCGCCAACATTCTGGATGTAAACATGGATGAGGGCATGATCGATTCGGAAGCGGCCATGACCCGGTTCCTGAATCTCATCGCGAGCGAACCAGAGATCGCCCGCATCCCGATCATGATCGACAGCTCAAAATGGAGCGTAATCGAAGCGGGGCTGAAATGCTTGCAGGGAAAGTCGGTCGTGAATTCGATCTCGTTGAAGAACGGCGAGGAAGAATTTCTGCGCCAGGCGCTCACCATCCGGCGTTACGGCGCGGCGGTCATCGTGATGGCGTTCGACGAACAGGGCCAGGCCGACAATTTTCAACGCCGGATCGAGATTTGCGAACGCGCTTACAAACTGCTGATCCACACTGCCGGCTTTGCAACAACCGATATCATTTTCGATCCCAACGTTCTCACCGTCGCCACCGGTTTGGAGGAGCATCGCAACTACGCCGTCGATTTTATCGAGGCGACGCGTTGGATTAAAAAGAATCTCCCCGGCGCGCGGGTTAGCGGCGGGGTCAGCAATATTTCGTTTTCATTTCGCGGGAACAACACTGTCCGCGAGGCGATGCACGCGGCGTTTTTGTTTCACGCGATCCGGGCGGGTCTCGACATGGCGATCGTCAACGCGGGTCAGCTCGCCGTTTACGAGGACATCGAGCCGGAATTGCGGGAGCGCGTTGAAGATGTGCTTCTGAATCGCCGGGACGACGCGACCGAACGGCTCGTCGAACTCGCCGAGCGCGTAAAAGGAAAACCGAAAGTCGACACCGCGAAAAATGCGGCGTGGCGAAATGAACCGGTTGAGGAACGTCTCAAGCACGCGCTCGTTCATGGAATTACCGATTATATCGATGTCGACACCGAAGAGGCGCGGCAAAAAGTGACCCGCCCGCTCGATGTCATTGAAGGCGCATTGATGGCGGGAATGAGCGTGGTCGGCGACTTATTCGGTGCGGGCAAAATGTTTTTGCCACAAGTGGTTAAGAGCGCGCGAGTCATGAAAAAGGCGGTCGCGTATTTAATGCCATTTATGGAGGCGGAAAAAACCGCCGAAGCCAAACCGCAGGGCCGGATCGTGATGGCCACGGTGAAAGGCGACGTTCACGATATCGGGAAGAACATCGTCGGCGTTGTCCTGCAATGTAACAACTACGACGTGATTGATCTCGGCGTAATGGTTCCCGCAGCGAAAATTCTCCAAGCAGCGCGCGAGAAAAACGCGGACGCGATTGGCTTGAGCGGATTGATCACGCCGTCGCTCGATGAAATGGTGCACGTGGCCCAGGAGATGGAGCGCGAAAAATTTCAGCTGCCGCTGCTGATCGGAGGCGCGACCACCAGCCGCGCGCACACCGCGGTCAAGATTGCGCCGCATTATCATGAAAGCACCGTGCACGTGCTCGATGCATCGCGCGCGGTCGGGGTGGTCAATTCGTTGCTGAATTCGAAGCAGAAAGCGCTTTTCGATTCCAAAACGCGCGCCGAATACGAAGCTTTGCGAAAAGCGCACGGAGCGAAGACGCGCGCGACAAAACTTCTTTCGCTCGAACAAGCGCGAACCAATCGCACGCCGATCGACTGGAACAACTATCAGCCGCCGAAGCCGGAATTCATTGGGACACGCGAAGTGACTGCAACGGTTGGCGATCTTCGCGAGTTCGTCGATTGGTCGCCCTTCTTTCACGCTTGGGAACTGCGCGGCCGCTATCCCGCGATTTTCGACGATCCGACTGTCGGAAAACAGGCGCGCGAATTGTTTAACGACGCGCAAACGTTGTTGGATGAGATCGCGACCAAGAATTCGCTGATTGGCCGCGGAGTTTTTGGATTCTGGCCGGCTAAATCCACCGGAGACGATGTGGATCTGTTTGTCGACGATTCGAGACTGGCGACCTTTAATTTCCTGCGACAGCAAATGCAAAAACCTGCCGGACAATTTAATCACTGCCTCGCAGATTTCGTCACTCCCGAAACTTCTCAACCTCTCAACCTTTCAACTCCTCAACCTTCTGATTATCTTGGCGGTTTCGCGGTGACAATTCACGGCGCCGACGAGCTAGCCGAACAATTCAAAACCGGCCACGACGATTACAGCGCGATTATCGTGAAAGCCCTGGCGGATCGATTGGCCGAAGCGTTCGCGGAATATTTGCATAAACAGGCGCGTATCGCCTGGGGATTTGGTCGCCAGGAAAAACTGTCGAACGATGAGCTGATCCGTGAGAAGTATCGCGGGATCCGCCCGGCTCCGGGATATCCGGCTTGTCCGGATCATATTCAAAAATGCACGCTGTTTGAGCTGTTGGACGCGGGAGAAAAGACGGGCATCAAACTAACGGAGTCGTATGCGATGCATCCGGCCGCGAGTGTGAGCGGATTTTATTTCTCACATCCTGACTGTAAATATTTCGGCGTCGGCCAAATTGGGCGTGATCAGGTTGAAGATTATGCGAACCGCCGGGGCGAACCTGTCGCGGCGGTCGAAAAACGCCTTGGGCCGAATCTTGGCTACGAACCAAATCCGTGATACTGGTCACGACGAAATTGCGGGGCGTAGCTTAGCTTGGTAGAGCGCCTGGTTTGGGACCAGGAGGTCGGAGGTTCAAATCCTCTCGCCCCGACCAAGAAGAACGATTGCTGGCCACTTGTTCACTCGTCACTGGTCACTTCTTTTGAACCGTCCCTTCTCGCATCCGGAAATCCGATTACATTGGACTGTTTGAAATGAGAGTCTTTCGAGCAACAACCCTGGTTATCGGAGCAAGCATAATCGCCTCACTACACGCGCAGGTCGCGACCGACTCCGGACTGCAATCAGCCGCCTCGCCGGCTTCCAGACCATCACCGAGCGCCACCGCCGAACCGACCATCCCCGAACGCGCGCAGATCGATCAGATTTTCAAACAAACGTCACTCGGCAAGGAAGCCGACGAACGACGGCTTCATATTGAGTGGAGAGAACTGGAGAATCGCGTCGTGAACGATCCGGACATCGTCGCAGCGAAGCAAGCGGCTGATAAAGCACACACCGATTTGGAAAAACGTCAGCTTCTTCGCGCATATTACGATCTTTATTATGGGCGAATGCGCGCGCTCGCCTCGAGCCCGGAAATGAAGGCTTCTCTCGATCAATTACGAATCGCCCACGTCAGCCGGACAAGTCAACATCGGGTCCGGTCTGTCGAGGACGCCGATTTGCCGTCGCCTTCCCCCACCCCGAAGAAAAAAGAGAAAAAAGGCGGCCGGCTGAAAAAATTCCAGAGCAAAGAGTGATGCGATTCGTTTCACGGATGTTGCTCCCGAGCGCGCGACGGTTATTCTAGTTCTCCGCTGATGGCGCGTTCGTCTAGTGGTTAGGACACTGCCCTCTCAAGGCAGGTGCACGGGTTCGACTCCCGTACGCGCTGCC
>JAJPJU010000057.1 GCA_021324035.1 Spartobacteria bacterium
AATTGGCGCCGAAGCCGATCGTGTTCGAGCCAGGAATCCATCCAACGGCGGCGATAGACCCGAGCGCGAAGCTTGGCAACGATGTTTCGATTCAACCGCATGCCGTAATCGAAGCCGGCACGCGCGTCGGAGATAAAAGTGTGATCGGCGCCGGAAGTTATGTTGGCCGGGAAAGTGTCATTGGAGAGTCCTGCCTGATTTATCCGAACGTTACGATTCGCGAACGAACGACAATCGGCGCGCGTGTGATCATACACAGCGGCGCGGTTATCGGCGCCGATGGTTTCGGATTCGAAATGGTCGGCGGCCAATATCAAAAGATTCCTCAACTCGGGATCGTCCAAATCGACGACGACGTGGAGATCGGCGCGAATACGACAATCGACCGCGCCCGGTTTGGCCGAACCTGGATTCAGGAAGGCGTCAAGATCGACAACCTCGTCCAGATTGCCCACAACGTTATCCTGGGGAAAAATTCGATCATCGCTGCTCAGACCGGAATCTCGGGCAGCACCCGGGTCGGCGAGAACGTGAAGATGGCCGGCCAGGTGGGAGTCATCGGGCATCTCACCATCGAAAATGACACCATCATTGCGGCCCAGAGCGGTATTTCGAAGGACCTTCCCGGCGGGGCGTGGTTCGGTTCACCGGCCGTGCCATTAGCGGACGCAAAGAGACAAATCGTTTTAATTCACCGGCTTGAGAAGCTTTTCGACCGGCTGAAAGCGATCGAAAAAAAGCTGGGGTTATAGAGGCGGGATAGCGGCTGGCGGGGCCGCGAAAGGCAGCGAAATCACCTCGGTGGCATGAACTTGGCAAGGGAGGTGCTTTAGTCATTATGGAAATTATAAGCAATGAGCCCGTCAAACCGCGAATATTCTCAGTTTTTGATCATCGATGATGACCCCGGCATCGCCAAATTCCTCGTCACCTACCTCCGCCAACGAGGCCACACCTGCCACGCCCTCACCGATGGCTTTCAAACCGCCTCCTGGCTCTCCGAGCACGATTGTGAAGTCGCGATTGTCGACTTGAGAATGCCAAAAGTCGACGGCATCTCGCTAATCTCATTTATGCGCGAGATGAATCCGTCGCTGCCCATCGTCGTGTTTACTGGCGTCGGCTATGATGAGGAGCAAATGCATGCCGCCCTTCGCGCGGGCGCCAATGGCTACGTCAGCAAGAATCTTCCGATCGAACAACTTTACTGTGTGCTGGCCCGAGTCCTCGCCACCTGTCAGCAACGCAAACGCAGCGTGCCCAGCGCCCAACCCGTGCTCGCCGGAGCGGCCTGATCACAATTTCCGCGCCGTTTTAAAAAGTTCACGCAAGCTTTCGGGCGAAATACATGCCGCGCCGCAAGCGTTCACAGTTTCCATTTCCAACAAATCGGACGTCGCAACCGTAATCGGAAATCGAGAAGCATATTTGCACGCCAAACGCTCGATCACTGCGTCAGCAGACTGGCCACGACGGGCGTAAAAGATTTGAACATCGTGCGGATCGGCTTTTGAGGTCGTTCGTGTTCCCGCACCATCAAAAACAACAACCACTTTGTCGCCGCTCCAATCCTGATAATCGCGGAGCTCTTTAACCAAAGCTTCGCGCGCCAACATCGAACGTCGCTGCTGAAGTTTGCGCAGCTCGGGCCACGCAAAAATGATGCTGTGACCATCAACAATCAGATATCGCACATCAAACCGTAGCCATCATTGGCTGGCCGGCGACTTTTTATCTCTGACAGGGACGCGCTAGCCGGCGGCGGCCGCTTCTTTTTTGCCTCGCGATTTGGCTGGTTCGCGACGTTTTGGGCGACTTGCGACCCTCTTCCGCTTCATGTACGCCTTCCGGCGCCTGCGTTTGACTCGAGCTCGATGTTGCTGTCCCACGTCCATTGTTATAGGCGAGAAGTTGTCTCGCGCAAGCCGGCAACAGCGAAAGTAGCCAAATCTAATATTGCAATTTGGGTCACGTTTAATTTAGAAAATTGATCCGTGCTCTCCATCTCCGGGCCGTGCGCGCCGACTCCCAAAACACTCATCAGCACTTCAGTTTTGCTGCTGGCAGTAGCTGCGATTTTTGCCGCGCTGAACGTTTCCAAAGTCCGGACGCTGCGTTCCACTGCGGCCGAAGCTGTTGTCGCCCGTGAGAGCTTCGAACAAGCTCGCGTCAAAAAAGAAAGCGAACTCAAGGCGCGGGAAGCGGCTATTGCCGCGCAGCAGGCCAAATTCGCAGCCGAACCAGACCACAAAGCCGACGCGTCCGAAGAACAACTTGCTCAAATCTTGAACGAAAAGAAGCAGCTCGAAACGCAACTTCAGACCAAAGATTCGGAGATCGCGGCGTTGCAGAAACAAATCGAGGAAAAGCAACCCGGATCCCCCAACCCCGGCGCGGCCTCCCCAGTTGAATTACAAGCCCAACTCGATGACGCGCGACAACAGCTCGATAGCGCTGAGCGCGAAAAGAGTTTGCTCGCTGAAAAAGTACAAACCGTTCGCGAGCGTTCATCCCAGTTAGAGGACGAAAAAAAGCGTCGCGCAGTTGTGAGCAGCAAGGTCGGAGTCCACGGAACGATTCTCGCCGTCAACCAGGCTTACAATTTCGTGGTCTTAAGTCTTGGCGGCCGCAACGGGGTCGAACCCCATTCCGAGATGCTGATCGTGCGAGACGGCACCTTCATTGGCAAAATCCGGATTTCTTCAGTTGAACCTGCGACGGCTATCGGCGATATCATCACCAGCACGCTGGCGCGTGGCGTCCAGGTGCAACCGGGAGACATCGTTATTTATGCTGGCTCAAATTCGTAAATTCAGACGGCCAATTGCGAGTGCGCTTTTAATCACCGCCCTGGGAACCTTGGTGTCCTGCGCATCCCAAAAAGAAAACGCCCTGGTCAAAGATCCTGACGCGAAACAGGAAGGCGCCATGCCGTGGAATAAACAGGAAAAATGGGAGACCGGTGGCTCGCAATTCGCGAACATGACCGATCACCGGTGATCGGAGTCCCGGTTAATCTTTAAACCCAGGTTCCAGCGGGGATAATCGCGTTCTTCGGAACAACCACGATTCCATCGCGGATAAAATAATTTTCCGCGTCGAGATTTGCGGCCTTGCCCTCCGGGGTTATCACAACGCCGTCCGCAATGCGCGCGTTCTTGTCGATGATCGCGCGATCGATCACGCAACTGCGGCCGATGCCAATGGGCGGAATGTCGCCACCTGGTTGTCTATCCTCTTCGAAGTAATCCGCGCCCATAATAACGCTGTTCCGAATCGTGGCGCCGCCTTCGATGATGCTGCGAATGCCGATCACGCTCCGCTCAATGTGCGCATCGGAAATGATGCAACCGTCGGATATCAGGGCCTGCCTCAGCGTCGCGCCATTCACTTTGCTGCCCGGCAAAAATCGCGGATGCGTGTAAATCGGCATATCGGCTTCAAAAAAACTGTACTCG
>JAJPJU010000209.1 GCA_021324035.1 Spartobacteria bacterium
CAGGCCGTGCCCAGAACGCCCGGGAAATGGCCTGCGAACATTTGGAAACCCTGTCCCGCCGAAACCTGGCTTCCGTATTCCGTCGCGTATCTCACCGTCCAGAACCAAAATTTGTCGAACGCATCGGCCTTCCACAAAAGCAGCACGGTGATAATGCTGGGAACGGCCGCGCCCGAGATAAAAAGCAGATTGCGCGAAGCGATATTCGTTAGACCCGATTGCGCACGCCAGTCGCGAGCAAACAGATAGATTGAGCCGAAGGCTACGAAGAACAAACCCGGTTGTTTCATCAAAAACGCGAGGCCCAGGAGTACCCCGCTTATGAAAATTAGCGGCCGCGATTCGCGATCAATCGCCCGCAACAGGACGAATATTCCGGCCACGGCAAACAGGACAACGAAATGGGTTGCGTGAGCGGCCGGTCCAAGCACGTGCGGCATTAAAGAAAGAACCGAATAGCTCGCTGCGCTGACGATTCCTCCAAGCTCGCCCAACAATTCGCAGCCCAGCAAAAAAATCAGCCAGACGGTGACCAGATTAACCAGGGCCAAGCCAGTGCGAATGGCTTCGATAGACTCTCCGAATACCGACATGATTGCAGCGTAGGCGGCAGCTGTTCCGGGCAATTTCATGCTATAGGCCAGCTCGTAGGGCGGTATGCCCAGGAGCAGCAGCTGACCCCCATAAGCGTACTCGCCTTCGTCGCGCTCCAAAGGCAAGCCGGCCAGGTGGGTTCTGGCGACCAAAACAGCGATGACAATGCCGACGAAGAGGATCCAGGCGGCCATCCGGAAGCTGGCGTCGTAAGAGGCAGAATGTCGTTTCACGGGAGGCAAATAGAGCCTCTCGAGTCTGCCTGATTCCGGGGAGTTGCCAATAGGGAGTTGAGCTGACGACAGCTGGCACAGACCGTGCTTATGGAAATTATAACAATTATGATCACAATAAGCATCCGCCCGTATACGCTGCGTAAAGCCGGTGTCGTCGGTTTGGTCCTCTTCTGCCTCTCCTGCCTCTCCGCCTTTGCCCAGTCTAACTACATCACTGTTAAATCTACGCCTTACGACCGGCAAATGGTCCGGATCCGGCCGATCCTTACCGAGGCTTCGGGTCACAAAGATCAGAATTTGTCGCTCGGTTTGGTCAACAACTGGATTGGAAACCTCCGAGCCATCCCCTACGGCTTTTCGATGGAATGGAAAACTCCCGATGAAGTGCGAACCGGCGCCTATGCCGATTGCAAAGGCAAGGCGGTCGCACTTTATAACGCAATGCACGCCCGCGGTGCGCAAAACGTCCGCCTGGTGATTGGAAAGCGTCAGTTCACGAGCCGTAAAACCCATGCCTGGTTGGAATGGACGACCGCGAACGGCACCTACATTCTTGATCCGACAATTAACTGGAGCGCCTTTCGGGCGGAGCGAGCGGGCCGAAGCTCGTATATCCCGTTGTATGCTTACGCCGGAACCCAGAAGTTCCGCGCTGCATCGGAGCGGGGGTTGTTTGCTGGCAACGGCCTGTCTGCCAGTCAGCACGTAGCCAGCCGGATGTAGATCCCGGTTAAAACTAGTTTTTAAAGCTGGCCGACCCTTGGGTCGGCCGGTTGCTTTTTACGGTAGCTGGGGGCGGATTGAGGCGAGGGCGTCGGAAAAAAGTTCAGGGTGGACGAAAATTTGTATTGCCAAAAAGCCTGCGGGAGAGCTATTATCCTTTTTGTAGCTATGGAAATTATGACCGCATCCTTCTCTCGCTTTAATCGTGTCGGGGCTATTGCTTGTGGAATTCTTTTGGTCACGGGGCTTCAATCGTTTGCTCAGCAGTCGCCGGTTAATCGTAATTTCGCGCGTGTGAGCGCTGGCGCTCGCATTGACGATAATCTCGCTCAAATCGCGCTGATCTCCGATCATCCGACTTTTGGTTACACTTTGCCGGATGGAACGAGCGAACTCGTGCTGAGTTTGTCCAAGATTCAAAATTTCGATTTGGTCACTTTCGGCAATCAGGAAACAACCGGAACGGTCACAATCTCAACCTCGAATTCGAAACTCGCGGCCGGCAGCTCGCAGTGGCATCAAATCGCCCGCCAAAATCTGACGCCGAACGTAACCAAGGTGAAAGTTGGTCCGGCCGAAGGGAAATACGTTAAGTTTACATTCAACGTCGTGAAATCGGGTCACATCGCGAACCTCGGAGTTTACTCGACGGCAATCCCGAATCTGATGGTTGCAAACACGGCCCTCGCCGGTGGCTCGGAAGGCGCAACTGACGGCAAGGACGCGAAAGATTACGCCGCTGGCAAAGATGCAAAAGAAGCGAAGGAAGTTGCAGAAGGACCTCCTGCCGAAGGACCGCCGCCAAATTTGCCTGATCCGCCTGCCTTTGTGTTCGTCCCGCAGATCAGCCAATAACCAGAGCTCTTTAAGTAAAACCCATCCATCCAGAAGGTGGATGGGTTTTTTGCGTACGCGATGCGCTCAAAGTTCGTCGCGAAGAATCTTGAAGATGTCCGTGTTATCGATTGTGCCCTGCAACACTTCGCTACCGCGGCCGGATCCAAAAACAACAACGTCTTCAAGTGTCGGCAGGGCAGATGTCGCGTAAAATGCTGCCGGCTGCGCCTGATCCTTCTGCGGGCTGGCGCTCGGCGAAGGTTCGTTCTCAGACAACTTCGACGCTCCGTACGATTGCATCCCTTTCGGTCCGGTCGCCCAAGTCAACCAGGGTTGTCCCGCCGGATTTAATCCGATCAACGCTATCCCGCTGTCTTTGCGAAAAGGGTAGCCGTTCGCATGCAGGCCGCCGATCGCAACGTCGCCGCACACGATGATCGTCGATCGCCCGCCGGCGTAGCGATGAGCTGTCGCTACCGCGCGATCGAACTCCGCAGTTTCGGTCAACGCTTTTTCGGCGTTGTTTGCTTCAGCCGCCTCTCGCATTCGCGCTGCGTCCACGATCAGCAAATAGCCACTTTGATTGTATTGGAGCAGTTCAATTGCTTTGCGCACCATGTCGGAAAGACTGGCGTCATCGTTCCAATTTTGATTGGAATCGCGAGCGCTGTCCTTCTCGCCAAATGCTCCAAATAGTTTTGGCCGCTGCCATGGCGGAATCGCTTCGAGTTCCGCGCGGGTGCGAACCACATCGAATCCGTTGCCGCGCATTTCGAGCAGCAGGTCGCGATGGTCCTGTCGATGGCCCTGCTTTGTCGGTGGAAGAAATTCAGTTGCGCTGGCTCCAAGTCCGATGTCGATCTTGCCGCCTTCCGCGAATTGCAAAGCCATTTGATCCGCGTCGGAATTATTCGAATGGGCGTAAAATGCTGCGCACGTCGGATTCGTTAGATTTTTGTCACTGATCAAACCGACCGCGCGGCCGCTATCGCGTGCCAATTCGACAATTGTCGGGATGGGTTTGCCGTTTGAATCGATTGAGATCGCCCGGTTGTTCACTTTAACCCCGGTCGCGATGGCGGTTGCCGCCGCTGCCTGGTCGGCGACCGCGAAATCTTTTGAGTAATTTTTAACAAGCGCTGAGTGAACCATCGTGTCCACGGCCAGCCGATTATCGGCGCCGCCGAGATAGGCCCGGGTCAGCGCAATTCGTTCTGGTCCGAGGCCTTCACCGATCATCAGGATGATTCCGAATGAGCGTTGGACTACCCAGTGCTTGAAATAGAGAACGCCGAGGCCGGCGAAGGCCAACAAGCACAAAAGAGCGAGCAATTGATTGCGCCACTTCACGAGCGCGATGTAGAAGGGCCGCCGATGATTGTCAAACCCGTGGAGTCATGAAACCCCTTGTCGGTCTTGCGAATCGTCGGCACAGTGCGCAATGGCGGCGCCTGTAATCCTGATCATCCGCGACGGCTGGGGCATCAATCCGGGCGGCAAATCCAAGGCAAAAGAGAACGGCGACGCCACGCTTTTAGCCCAGACCCCATTCCATGATCAGCTTTATCGCGATTATCCGGTCAGCAAACTCAGCGCTAGCGGCAAGGATGTTGGATTGCCTGAAGGACAAATGGGCAATTCCGAAGTTGGCCATCTCAATCTCGGAGCCGGCCGGATTGTCCACCAGGATCTGACCCGCATTAACAAAGCGATCGCAGACGGCGAACTAAAACGAAATCGCGTCGCGCAGGAAACATTTGCGGCCGCGCGCGGCCATCGCTTGCACTTGTTAGGCCTGGTTTCCGATGGCGGTGTCCACAGTCATTACGACCACATGATCGCGCTCGCAAACGAGGCCAAGGCCGCCGGGGTCGACGAAATTTTCGTGCACGCATTTACCGATGGCCGGGACACTTCACCCACCGGTGGCCGGGAATATTTGAAAATCTGCGAGGACAAACTTCAGCCCAGCGGCGCGCAAATCGTCATTGTGGTCGGCCGGTATTTTGCGATGGATCGGGACCGGCGCTGGGACCGGACCAAGAAGGCATGGGACGCGATTGTTCTTGGGCGCGGTGAAATTTGCAAAGACACGCCGCCGCAAGCTTTGGAGCGGCATTATAAGGCCGGCAAAACCGACGAATTCATGCCCGCGTTGATTTTTTCGCACGCGAATGAACAGCGAGTCCGCGACGGCGATGTGATTTTGTTTTTCAACTTCCGGGCTGATCGGGCCCGCCAGCTTTCGCAGGCATTTCTCTTCAAAGACTTCGACGGTTTCGATCGCGAGGTTTGGCCGCAGACAAAATTCACGTCCTTGACTCAGTACGATGTTCGTTATCCGTCGCCGTTCATTTTCGCGCCCGAAGAGCTCAAGAACATCCTCGGAGAGCTTGTTAGCAAAGCGGGCAAGAAGCAGCTGCGTATCGCTGAGACCGAGAAATACGCGCACGTGACTTATTTTTTTAACGGCGGCGTTGAAAAGCCGTTTCCGGGAGAAGAACGCGTTCTCATTCCCTCGCCAAAAGTCGCTACTTACGATCTGCAGCCGGAAATGAGCGCTGCCGAAGTCACCGAAGAACTCCTGAAGCGCATCGACAAGTTCGACCTGATCATCTTGAACTTTGCCAATCCCGATATGGTCGGACACACCGGCGTCGTGGAAGCGGGAATCAAAGCGGTTGAAACTGTCGACCAATGTTGCGCGAAAATCATTCCGCGACTTCTCCAGCTCGGCGGCAAAGCCATCCTCACCGCCGATCATGGAAACTGCGAAGTGATGCGAAATCCGGACGGCTCGCCCAACACTGCTCACACCACGAACCTGGTCCACTTTATCTATGTGGCGAAAGATGCTTCCAATTTTCGCTGCCAGGATGGAATTCTCGCGGATGTCGCACCGACCCTGTTGTTCTTGCTGGGAATGGAACAGCCGAAAGAGATGACGGGCCGAAATCTACTTGTCCAAAAAGATTAAGGCGCGCGATAGGCGCCGGCCGCGGTCCCAAAGCTTACATCCAGAGTTCGATTGAAGACTCGGGTGCCAGCCCGAGCAATTCGATGGAGGAGCGCGACCTGATTTCCTTCATCTACTTCATGCCAGGTCGGCTTGCGCGCCAAAACCAATTCACCGTCTGATTCGATGAGGGCGCCCCAGCCGATTGGGATCTCGGAATCGCGGAACAACTCGTTAGGCATGACCAGAAAAAACAGGTTCGCACACCGATAACGGATCAGGGTTTCAAACTTGGTTCCGTCGAACAGGCGATTTTGCAAAGTTCGCGTTTGGCGAAGCACTTGTTTGTAGCCGCGGTGCTCGATCGCTTCGAAGTTGTGCGAATCGAACTCGGCAAAGAGCGAGTCGGGGATTCGCAAAGCCGGATAGTGCACTCGCAAGTTTCTTTCGAGGACTTCGCGCCGCTGATGGACTTTCTCCAGCCGCCGGAGGGTTGTGGACGTGCAGCCGTTGTCGCGGCGAAGATCAATCAAACATTGTTTGCATTCGAGAACTGCGGTCGTGGCGAGGCCGTTTTTGCCGCTGCGATATCCGGCCACGTCTGCCCGGTAACGGCATCGGGGCAGGCTGACTTCCAAAGCACAGGCCGAGTAACCGTTTTGTTGGGACCAAATCAGCCCCAGCCGTTTCAACCGCGTGTGGGCTGCAGTTTCGCCGTTGCGATTGGTTATGACTTCGTCCATTCCGCAAGCTCGCGCGCCCAATAGGTGACAATAATGTCGGCGCCTGCGCGTTTGATCGAAGTCATGATTTCCAAAACGGCGGCCCGTTCGTCGAAGACCTTCTTTTCGGCGGCAGCTTTCACCATCGCGAATTCGCCGCTGACGTGATAAACCGCGGTCGGTTTTCCGAAACGTTCCCGCGCGCGCCAAAGGATATCCAGATACGGTAACGCCGGTTTGATCATAATAATATCAGCGCCTTCGTCGACATCGAGCGCCACTTCGCGCAACGCCTCATCAGCATTCGCGGTATCCATTTGATAAGTCCGGCGATCTCCAAACTGGGGCGGGCTTTCCGCGGCATCCCGGAACGGGCCATAGAAAACCGACGCAAATTTCGCGGCGTAGCTCATAATGCCGGTGTCGCTAAATCCGCCGGCATCGAGCGCTTCGCGAATTGCCCCGATCCGGCCGTCCATCATATCGCTGGGAGCAACCATGTCTGCCCCGGCCCGAGCATGTGACACTGCCGTTTTCGCTAAGAGTTCGACTGATTCGTCATTGAGAACATGAAAATGTTCGCCATCGATCCGGGTCACGCCGCAATGGCCGTGACTCATGTATTCACACAAGCAAACATCCGTGATCGTGACTAGTTCGGGGCATTTCTGTTTGATCGCGCGAAGTGCTTTTTGAATGACGCCATTTTCAGCGTAGGCGCCGCTGGCTTGTTCGTCTTTTTTGTCTGGAATTCCGAAGAGCAGGACTGCTTGAAGTCCAGCGTCCTGCGCCCGCTTCGCCTCTTCGACTACTTCGTTGACCGTAAATTGAAAAACGCCGGGCATGCTCGGAATTGCGCGGCGTTTATCGATTTTGTCGCTGATGAAAAGCGGTAAAACGAAATCGTGCGCGGTCAGTTTGGTTTCGCGCACCAGATTTCTGATCGCTGGAGAGCGCCGCAAACGCCGTGGCCGATGGACCAATTTTCGCACGGGGGAAGAGTACGCAGAGCCGGCCGAGGAGCAAAGAGCAGACTTCCGGCGGTCCTGGACCGCCGCTACAGTCATGACGATGGCTGATTATCTCCTGATCGACGTCAGCAACTCGTTTACCAAGCTGGCGTTGGCGTCGCCAAATCGAATCCGTCGGACGACGCGCATTGAAACAAAAAAACTCAGCGCCGCGTTTTTGAAGCGTTTTCGGAAAGACGATAACATCGGCACCGTTGTCGTTTGTTCGGTTGTTCCGAAAAAGAACCGCGCAGTTCGACGCGCGGCGAGAGATTCAAAAATTTTGTGGTTAACGCCCAATATCGAGCTCGGCGTCGGCATCGATTATCCAAATCCGAAAAGCATCGGCGCCGACCGGCTCGCCAATGCTGCGGCGGTCGCGGCGCTCTACGGTTGTCCTGCAATCGTGGTGGATTTTGGAACAGCGGTCACGTTCGACATTATTTCGGCGCAACGAAAATATATCGGCGGCGTTATCGCGCCGGGTTTGGAATCAATGACGAATTTTCTGTATCAACGAACCGCCCTCTTGCCAAAACTTTCGCTCAAAGAACCGCGGTCGGCGGTTGGAAAATCGACCATGGAAGCGATGCGGGCTGGGGCGGTAATCGGTTATCGCGGGCTGGTCCGGGAAATCATCGGCCGGATCAGGGCGGAGCGTTTTGCCCGGCAGAAAGTGCACGTGATCGCGACTGGAGGTTATGCCGACCTGATCGCGGCGGAATTGGGCGAAATCGATTCCGTCCACCCGAATTTGACCCTGGAGGGCCTGCGAATTGTGGCGAACCTGAACCGGTAGGGCACAGCTGCCGAGGGGCTTGGGACTCCTCAGGAAAATTCTTAAATTTCCAGTATTTTAGGCTTGTAACCAGGCCGGTGAAATCGTTTTATTGAGAGAGGCCATGAAATTACGGACAATCGCGGCTATCGCCGTGCTCGTACTAGGGTCTTTGGCGGCAGATAACGTTGCCCCGTCGAAGGCGGAACTAGAAGGAATGTATGACAAAGCGTTTCGCGCTTTCGATTCGAGCAATTTCCCGGAGGCCTTAAAACAGCTCGATTCCATTGATGCGCGCCAGCCTGATTTGGCTGAATCGCAAAACCTGCGCGGCGTTATCTACATGCGGCAGGGAATTTACGACAAAGCGGAAGCCGCCTTGCGGGAAGCGTTGCGGATCGATCCGAAATTTTGGAACGCGCGTTTCAATTTGGCCGAAATTCCGTTCCTGAGAAAAGATTGGGCCGAAGCGCGGAATCGTTTTCAAGAATTGCTTTCCAGCAATGCGTCCGAACTTCAGGGCGAGGCCACCCAGCTCATCCAATATAAAATTCTTCTGACCTATTTGCTCGAGGGCAAAGAGAACATGGTTGATTCGATTCTGGCCAAGTTCGAACTGTCTCCGGACACGCCGGCGGTCCATTACGCGAATGCCGCGATCGCGCTGCAACAAAAGAATAACAACGAAGCGCGTGATTGGATGGCGCAAGCCGAAAAGAATTTCTCGCCTCAACTCAACAAACTTTTCGCCGAATCGCTTTACGAGGTCGGCTGGTTACAGAAGCAGGCTGGGCAGCAGCGGGCGGCGTTGGAGTTGACCACTCCTGCTGAGAAAAATGCCAAGTCCAAAGCGTTTGCAAAATCGCGAATCGAGCAGGCCCGTCAGGCATTTCAGCAACGCGATCTCGCTACGGCTTTAAAATATGTGAACGACGCCGACGCGGCGGATCCAAATCAAGCCGGCATCATCAATTTGCGCGGCGAGATTTTGATGGAGCAAAAGCAATTCGATCAGGCTGAGACCGAATTCAAGAAAGCGCTGAAGGCGGACTCGAAGTTCCGTCAGGCGCAATTCAATCTGGCGTTGGTTCCGTTAAAGAAAAAAGATTATACCACCGCGCGTGACCGTTTCGAAGCCCTGCTCGGCAAGACGCCCGGCGGCGACAAGAGCGAAGGCGCGCAAATCATCAAGTTCAACATCTTCATGACTTTCTTGCTCGAGGGCAAAGAAAGCCGCGCCCAGAAGATGATGGAACAATTCCAATTTACTGGCGATACACCGGCTCTTTATTATGCCCAGGCCGGCTGGGAGTTTAAGCATAACAATCCGAACAAGGCGACTGACTGGATCACTTCCGCGAAGAAAATTTATTCGCCCGCGCTAAATCTGGTTTTTGCCGATTCGTTTTATGATCTGGGCTGGCTCCAAAGCCCGGCGGTAGCAACCTCGCCGGCCCCGGCAGCCGAAGCCGCTACCGCGCTGGCTGAAGCCCAAACCGAAGCGAGTCCCGCGATTGAACCAAGTCCAATTCCGGGCGCCGCAATTGCCAAGAACAAGGGAGCGGCTCCGTCAATCGCCGGCATGGAAGCGACAGCTCCCAAGCCCGAGGAGGCAGTCGCCAGCGCAGCAGTTAAGGATTTAACTTCGCGCGCTCCCCAATCTTTCGCTGCTGGAAGTCCGGCTAGGCCCGAAGAAATTCCGACCGCTGCGGCTCCGACATTTTCGCCAGTCGTAGAAACGCCAGTCGCTGCTGCTAACGCTCCTGCGTCTGCTGCGGTTCCAAAGGAACAACCGGCGGCTCCGAAAACAACGACGAGCAAACCTGCTGTTCAACCCGAGGCAGAAGCTCCGGCGGCCAAGGAACCGGCTGTCGCGGCGGCAAAACAGCCGGTGCCGAATCCGGAACAATCTGCTCCAGCCACCGCTCTCGCGCCGGCAAAGGTTGCGGAAACTTCACACAGCCGTTTCGATGCACAGAGCCTGCTGGTGGGCGCTTTGGTTCTCGCGGGTCTTGGTCTTCTTGGCTGGGTCATTGTTCCTGAAGTTCGCCGCCGCGGTTTACATCTTCCGAGTTTCCGCCGCGCCGCGCCTGCGACCGGTCCGCAGCTGACGGGTATGGAACTTGCAGCGTCGGCTTCACCACAAAAGGAAATGAAAGTGATGCCGCGCGTGACAGGTGGACCGAGACAAGTCTCTTTAAAACTGAGGGCTTCCGAGCCGTCGCTGCGTCGTGCGGTTGTGCCTTTAAGCAAGCCGGGCCGGGTTTTCGGTAATGGTCATGGCAACGGCAATGGCAATGGCGGTGCCGGTGTCCTGGAACCCGCAGTTGAAGGCAACGGTAAACGTCATGTTGAACCCGCGCCGGCGCCCGCCGAAGAAGCATTTGAATCCGTTGGACCAGTAATGGAGTCTGTTGGTCCGATCATGGAAGGGGTCGGCCCTGTTGTCGAACAGGGCGCAATCGCCGCGGCCGCATCCGCAGCTGTGACCGAACCTGAGTGGGTTTCGCAACCGGCTGAAATCCCGACGTTCGAAATGCCTCCGCCGATTTCCGAGCCTGAACCCGTGTTCGCTGAACCGGCGCCCATTGTCGCGGCTCAGCCTGAACCGGTGATTACGGAACCGGAACCTGTCGTAGCGACAGAACCGGCGGTGTTCACGCCTGAACTCACGCCGATGTTTGCTCAGATGCCGTCCGTCGCTGAGCCCGAAATGGAACCCGTCGGCCAGGGTCAACCGATTCCTCAGTTGACGCCTGTTGAGGAACCGTCGATCATTGAGGTCACCGAACCCGAACCGGCTCGATTTGAGGCGCTTCGTGAATCAAACGAACCGTTTATTTCGCCGGAACCGGTTATTGAAACACCAGTTTACGAACCAACCACACCAGTAATCATGCCTGAACCGATTCAAATCCCAACCGCTCAACGAGGTGGCTCACCTCAACCAGCCGGCGCGATGCAAACCGCCGTTCAACTCACCTTTGCTTTCGAGATTGCATCAATGCAACTGACGCCCACCTTCAAGATGGGCGCGCTGCAATTGCGCCCGGCTTCGAAGGTCGTGACGATGCGTTTGGCCGGCAATTCGCCGCAGCCAGCAATGAACCTGCAAGTCACGTTCGAAATCGCCCGAATTCAGCCGGCCGGCGGCACTCTGGGCAGCGTTCGGTTGACACCTTCGCAACAGCAGCGTCCGTCCGTCACCGGATCGCCGTCGTTCACTGTTGGAGGTTTGCACCTGGTTTCGGACTTTGCCGCTGCACCACTTCAGCTGACTCCTTCGCAACAGGGTCAGGCGAGTGTGCAAGTCGTGGCTCCGTTCCAGATTGCGACCGTCGAATTTTCGCCTTCGTTCGAAATTTCGTCGATTGTTCTAAATTCGAATTCGAAGCAAGTGATGGTGCAGTTGCCAAGTGCGGCCGGTGCGGTGGTAGAGGGCGCGCCAATGTTCGAGATCTCGAACCTGCAACTTACCGGCAGTGGCGAAATCGGAATGATGCAGTTGAATCTGCTCGGCCACGGCCCGAAACGCGCGGCTTAATCCCACGCTAAAGCAATTTCAGCAGAGCGACTCGCGAGAGTCGCTCTGTTTGTGTACGGGCAGCCTCGCAAACAAGAGACGGCGGAGAATCGTCGCTCTCGAACAGACTATTTTGCCTTTGCGAAGGCGCTCCGGTTTAGCGACCGAAGTTCTTTCGGCAGAAATTCGCCGTCGCGTCGGATCACTTCGCCGTCGAAAATGATTTCGCCGCCGCCGTAACTCTTCCGCTGGATGTTGACCATGTCCCAATGGACCTGGCTGCGGTTGCCGTTGTCAGCTTCTTCATAGGCCTGGCCCGGCGTAAAATGAAACGACCCTGCAATCTTTTCATCGAAGAGAATGTCTCGCATCGGTTCGAGAACGAAGGGATTAAAGCCAAGGGAAAATTCACCGATGTACCGCGCCCCGGCGTCGGAATTCAGGATCTTGTTCAGCTTGTCGGTTTGGTTGCTGGTTGCCTTGATAACTTTGCCACTGCGAAAGTCGAGCCGGATTCCATCAAACGCGATGCTTTGGTAGATCGTAGGCGCGTTAAACGTGACGTGCCCTTCCACCGAGTCCTTCACCGGGGCAGTGAAAACCTCGCCATCCGGAATGTTTCGGTCGCCCCCGCAAATAATTGCGGAAATTCCTTTGATGCTAAATCGCAAATCCGTGCCCGGCCCCTTGATGTGGACTTTATCGGTAGTTTCCATCAGCGCCTTCAGCGCTTTCATGCCCGGTTGGAGCTTCTCGTAATCGAGGGTGCAGACGTTAAAGTAGAAATCTTCGAATGCTTCGGTGCTCATTCCAGCGAGTTGGGCCATCGACGGCGTCGGCCACCGCAGCACACACCATTTGGTCTTCTTCACCCGCTGATCCTGCACTGTCCGCATTTTTTTCGCGACCAGCTGCATCTTGGCCACCGGAACATCAGACAATTCGGTGATGTTGTTGCTGCCGCGCAGGGCAATGTAAGCCTGCATTTTTTTCATCCGGGCCAGCTCATGGGACGAGGCAAAGTCTAGTTGCTTGTCCGATGCTTCCATTGCGAGCTCGCGGCTGACCCGATTGTGCTGCACTTGAACGAATGGAACTGCGTCCACTTTTCGCGCGGCCCGGACCAGGGCTATGGTCATTTCATCGGGAACGTCAAAAGCTTCGATCAATAAGTTCTCGTTCCGTTTGAGCCTGGTTGAATATTCCACCAGCAGCTTGGCCAGCTTGTCATAGCGCGGATCGTGCATAGGCCGTTACGATTCCATTCCACGCGAGGGATGCAACCTCGGACGCGACATCGCTCGGCTATTGAGTTTTTCGAAACCTCACTGCAAACGCGCCATCGAAATTGTCGGCAAAGGGCAGACATTTTTTTTGATCTTCTTCAATCAAAACGGGGATATCCCGGACCAGGGCCTGCACGACGTCCTCATTTTCTTCGGATTCAAGACTGCAGGTGCTGTAAACCAGAACGCCGTCTTGTTTCAGCAACGGGAGGACAGAATCCAAAATTTGGAGCTGCCTCGCTTGCATTCGCGCAAACTCAGCCGGTTTCAGTCGCCACCGCACATCGACCCGGCGTCGCATTACCCCGGTGTTGCTGCACGGCGCGTCTACCAGAATTCGGTCGAACGGCGCGCTCGATGTAATCTGATCCGGAGCTTCACTCTTAATCCAGTCATGACGCACAACTTTCGCGATTCGAACGTCTAGACGCGCCAGATTGCCCTCCAGCAGCCGTAAACGAGCAGGATCCCGATCGCAGGCAACGATCTGACCCTTGTTTTGCATCAATTCAGCGAGGTAGCTGGTTTTGCCGCCCGGCGCCGCGCATGCGTCGAGAATTTTCTCGCCTGGTTGCGGATTCAACATTTCGCACGCGACGGCTGTGCTCGGGTCCTGAACGTAACAATCGCCGCGACTTAGCGGCTCATTGGGTGGAAGACCCTCGACGAAGTTTGAAATTTTGGGCACCGGCTGCGCATTTCGATAACGGTCGAGAAATGTTTCGCGATCAATCTTCAATCGGTTGATCCGGGCATATATCGGCGGTGGTTGATTGTTCCATTCACATAGCTTGATGGCATTATTGTCGCCGAATTGTTTCCTCCATCGATCAATCAGGAATCCGGGATGGGAGAATCGAATTTCGGGCGGTTCGCTTTCTAATTCGATCCGCAATTCGCTTCGTTGTCGCGCGGCCGAACGCAGGATTGCATTTACAATTGGCCGCAGCCGCTTCGAACCAAGGCCAACTGTTTCGTTAAGGGCGGCGTGGTCCGGTGTGTTGGTGATTAACAGCTGATAAATTCCAAGGCGAAGGAGGTCCCGCACATCGGCATCCACCCGGTGCGGCCGAAGTGTCTTAATCGCGGAATCGAGGAGTGTGAGATTGCGCAGCACTCCATAAAAGAGCTCGACCGCAAAAGCGCGATCGGCCGAATCCAGGTTCGATTCGGCGAGAAGTCGCGAAATAATCTGATCGGCGAAGTCTTTCTTTTGCCGCCAGGTTTTCAGCGCGACAAATGCGACGCTGCGAGCCGACCGCTCAGCCACGATGATTTAGCGTGGGATGACGCTGGCGCGGCCAATCGAATGGTAATGGAAGCCGAGCTCGCCCATCGTCTCCGGATTGAGCAGATTTCGGCCGTCGAAAACGATGGGCGTGGTCATTTGTTTCTTAACCTCGGCGAAATCGATATTGGCAAACTCCGGCCATTCCGTCGCAATCACCAAAGCTTCAGCGCCTTTGACTGCCTCGAGCGGCGACTTTTCGAATTTCGCGTCTGCAACCGCCTTCAGCTCGCGACCTTTCTCCATTCCTTTTGGGTCATAAACGCTCACGTGCGCGCCCTCGCGCAGCATGGCATCGACCAGCTCCACCGCTACAGAGGAGCGGACGTCGTCGGTGTCCGGTTTGAAAGTGAGTCCCCAAACCGCAATTCGTTTTTCGCGCAACACCCACAGCGTGTCGCGAATCAGTTTAAGAAAACGCTCCTTTTGAAGTCCGTTTATTCGCTGCACCTCTTGAAGTAAGGTGAACGGAACCCCGAGCTGGTCGCTGATGTGAATGAAAGCCGCCACGTCTTTGGGAAAACACGAGCCGCCGTAGCCGATGCCGGCGTTCAGAAATTGTCGCCCGATTCGGCGGTCCATGCCGATTCCGTCAGCAACTTTTTCAACATCCGCGCCGCTGACCTGGCAGATTGCGGAAATGGCATTGATGTAGGAAATCTTCAACGCGAGGAAAGAGTTTGCCGCGTGCTTGATCAGCTCGGCGCTGTTGATGTCGGTGACGAGAATCGGCGCCATGAACGGTTCGTAAACCTTTTTCATAAGGTCGACCGCGTGCTGACTTTGGGAACCGATAACGATCCGGTCCGGATGCATTAAATCGTGAATGGCGCAGCCCTCCCGCAGGAATTCCGGATTGCTGACAACGTCAAATTTCGCGCCGCGGCGATTGTAGCGTTTGATTGTTTCGGTCACGCGTTCTCCGGTTTTTACCGGCACGGTGCTCTTATCAACAATCACTCGATAGTCAGTGAGCACGTCCGCGATTTCGCGGGAAACTTTTTCGATAAAACTGAGGTCGACTTCTCCATTCGGCTGCGGCGGAGTCGGCACGGCAATGAAAACGATTTGGGAGTTGTCTACTCCTTCTCGAATGCTGCTGCTGAAGCGCAAACGGTGGGCCGTCACGTTGCGATGAATGATTTGTTCCAGCCCAGGTTCATAAATTGGAATCCGGCCGGCCTGAAGCGCTTTCACCTTCGCTTCGTCGTTATCGACGCAAATGACATTGTGTCCGACGTCGGCGAAACACGCGCCGGTGACCAGACCTACATAACCCGAGCCGATGATCGAAATATCCATGAACGAAAAGTTGGCAGGGCCTCAACCTAGCACAGAACGGGGGATGTTCATTGGCCCTGGCTACCCGGATCGAAGTTCAAATCGAAGCCAAATTTCGGAAACGCTTTGAGGCTGAAAGTCAGAAGAATGCCGTATTCTTTCTTGCTGCCGGTATTGTCCCGGATAACGGCGCCAAATGATGCAACCCAGTTGGTCAGGTCGCGGTAAATCGCGTAGCGCTGTTCCTGAAAAATGCCCACGGTTCCTTCGTATTGTTCCTGAAATCCGAAGCCCCAGTTATCGTCGAGCCGATAATACCCCCCGACGACAAAGAGGCTGCTGTGCGTGAAAAATGGATTGTCGTTGAGATACCGATGGCCAAGGTTCAGTTGAAGATTGGACGCAGGTTGCACAGCCACGGTGGTGTTCACTTCCGTGAAACCAGAGCTGAACGCGGGAATTTGGGAATCAACGGTCAGAGACGCCCACGGCAACGGCGTGAACCGCAGTTTGTTAAAGAAGTTTGAATACGTGCGCCGGTCGTACGGATTGTCGAAGTTAACGTCGAAGAAAGTGTCCAGTTCCAGCCAGGTCACAGTCACATCGTCACGGCGGGTCTCGAGGCGGTTCCGGATTCCATTGCGCCAGATGGTCCAGCTGGCGATCGAATCGATGGGGGTGAATTGCGGAAAATCGATCGGTCGCAACTGAGTGGATGGTTCGAACCGGTCGAACTGGAGGATTGCCGACGGATCAATTCCGCTTTCGTGAACGTAGGAAAAGTTGGTATAGGGCTGGATGACGTGAAGCAAACCGTCCAAACCTAACGCCCGGTCCGCCACATCGTCCCAGGTTCGCGAAAGCTTGAACGACGCTTCAACTCCAGCATCGACAACCGTTCGAACTCCACTGCCGGCGTCAATGACAGGATTTGTCGGAGTGGGGTCCTGTGGAATGAAATTCGGAATCAGTGGATCTTCGTTAGTCGGAAAAAGCGTGTTCCCGAGGTCGCGAGTCTTGTCGTAGTAAGTCGCGCGAAATCCAACCCGGGGCACAACCGAAAGCCAGCCGAAATACGTGTTCGGATACAGCAATTGATGAAACGTATCGAACCGGTTGGTTCCGTAATCTTCAAAACCCGAACCTTGAGCAAAATTGCGATGGAGATCGGCGAAGCCTGTCTCACCTTCGTAAAAAATGGGCGTGCCAAACAATGGCGTGCGCTTGATGTCGAGCACCACTTCGGGGAGACGCTCGGTTGTTTCGAAGAAATCATTCGCCTGAAAACGCGCAATTGCTGACAAACTGTAAAACGAACCTGTCTTGGCCAGGGCAACGACGTTGTCCGGCACCGGGTCGATTCGGAACTCACTCTGATAGAAATCCTGCATCAGAAACGCGTCGCTGAGCTTGGTCACATTCACGATGCCGTAGAAGTCGTCCGTGAAATGTGTTGTGTCCTGAATTGTCGCCCGATACCGGTTCGGATCCAGTTGCGGACGCTTTTCGGCCGTCGGATTGATTTCCGGGTTCTGATCATCGGCGTAATAAGTTTTGATCTTGAGGTTACTTGCTTTGTCTTTGCCGTAATCGATATCGCTATCAAAGCCAATCGCCACGCCGCGGCGTCCGCGATAATCGAGGCGAAGCCGGCCTTTGATATCGTCCGTGATCGGAAACGTGACCTGGGTCAACAGAGAAGGCCCCCACGAACTCAAGTCTGCCGGTGCGATCGAAAAGCTGAAAGCGTCGTTGAGCGATTGGTAAAGGTACGGCCACCAAAAAACCGGCACCTTGCCGATGTAAAAAGTCACGTTTTGAAAAACAACGTGATCGTTCTCATAAACGCGAACAGTGCGAGCGTGCAGATGAAAATCCGGACGTGGCGAGTCGTCGGTCGTGAAACTGGCGTCTTCCACGTGATAAACATTCGATGACTGCTGGTTAACGTCTCGTCCGCTAAGAAAGTACGGGTGAAACTCGGTTCGGACGTTGCTGGTGCGGATTTGTTTGGTGTCGATGTTGTAAATTCCTTCGTCCGCGACGTAAAGACTCACGTCGCGATAAATCCGGACATTTCCGCGCACCAACACTTCGTGGGTCTGCGAATTATATTGAGCAAAGTCTCCATAAATATCGGTATCGCCGATGTGGATTGCGACATTGTCGCGGGCCGTGGCAACGCCATTGTCGTAAGTGGTTTCCCCGCTGGAAGTAATCTCGACCGGTTGATGATCGGAACTCGAGTTTGCTGCGCCTGCCAAACCAGCCGCCCCAACGATGAAAAAAACCCCCCAGACCAGCATTCGCATGGCGGACGCCGAAAGTACTGCACCCACCCCGCGTTGCAAAGGTAAAAGGAGGTCGGACCCCGCCCCGCCTAGGCCAATAATCGCAGGCCGGTCGCCTGTTGATTCATTCCACAGCTCAAAACGATCGCGGTTGGGCCGAGCTTGTCCCCGTCGGCCGGGAACCGAAGGAGCGAATTGTTGCCGGCGTGCAGCATTGGGGGGAGGTGCTTCCGTTCCAAGGCGCGAGCAGCCACGATAATCTGCCAAAGTGCACTCGCGCCCACACCTTCGCCGAGGGCAGCCTTGGGACTGTAAACAATGCACTCGCTCGCCTCGTTCTGAATGGCCTCGCGCTCGGCATCATCGATAAATGTGCCGTTTGCGCTGGCGACAATACAGGCATTGGGATCGCGGAGATCGTGCAGGATGCGTTGCACAACTTTCGTTGCGTCTCGTTGGTGCGAAAAATTTCCGCCGGAATTTACTCGATCGATTTTGACCCTGCCATCGGCGCCAAGCAACACCGCGCCTGCGCCCTCGCTTAGAATTGTTCCGCGCGCTGAATCCGAAAATGGTTCGATTGGCGGTGAGGATCTCGTCAGTCGCCATTTGTGATAAGCGTCGCACAACACCCAATCCGCTTCCTCCGCGCCGACCACCAGGCAATGACGCGCCGCGCCCGTTTCCAGAAGTTCGGCTGCCATTTGAATTCCGAGAATTCCCACCGCGCCGTCGCCGACTACGGTGTAGGTCGCTCCGTTGACTCCCAGGATTGCCGCAAGATGACTCGCGGGGGCGTTGAAAACCGTTTCCGGAAACAGAAGCGGGCTCGCCGATTGCGCGCCTGCTTCCACAATGTTGTGGTAAAAACGTTTTGTATAAACGACGCCGCCGTTCGAAACCGCAAAAACCAGGGCCAATTTTTCGGTGTCGACTTTGAAGCTTTCCGATTTCGCCTGAGCAATTGCATCCAACCCCGCTGCGACTGCGAAACGAGAAATGGCGCTGACCCGGCGGAGTCGCGGATGTGGCGGCAGATTTTGTAACGCGTCATTCGGAACAAGAAAGCTGTGATAAGTTTTGGCTCCTTCACCGCCGGCGACAGTTTGAGGAATTGCTTCATCCCCGCGGATCAAACGGTCCCAAACCTGGTCCACACCGCGGCCCAACGGCGTGATCCAGCCCATGCCGGCGATGCTGAGACTCATGCAGCAAGCTTCGAAATCAGCACCGATGCATTCGTGCCGCCAAATCCAAACGAGTTGGAAAGGGCCACGTCTATCTTCGCCTCGCGCGATTCGTTGGCGACGATATTCAGTGCGAGGCCGGAATCTGGCTGGCGAAAGTTAATATTCGGAGGAAGAAACTGCGATTGCAGCGCCAGCAAACAAATTACCGCTTCAATCGCTCCGGCCGCGCCTAACGAGTGACCGATCATGCTCTTGGTCGAACTGACCGGAACGCTGCCGAACACTTCCGAGATCGCTTTTCCTTCTGCGGCATCATTGAACGCCGTGGCCGTACCATGAGCGTTGATGTAGTCCACCTGATCCGGGGAGCATCCGCCGCTTTCCAGCGCTTGCTCCATGGCACGGCGCGGGCCACTTCCTGAGGGATCGGGCTGCGTCAGATGATGATTGTCCGTCGAAATTCCGTAACCCATAACTTCGCCGAGGATCTCGGCGCCACGCTTGCGTGCGCTCTCGAAATTTTCGAGCGCGAGGACTGCCGCGCCTTCGCCAAGCACCATGCCGGTGCGATCGCGATCGAACGGTCTGCACTTTTCCGGAGTTGCAGCTTGCAGTGAATCAAACCCGACAAAAACCAACTCAGAGAGCGCGTCGTATCCGCCAGTTAATACGCGCTCGTATTTTCCAGACCGAATACCTTCAAAGGCCCGGCCGATTGCATTTGTCCCGGACGCACAGGCGTTCGCGATCACAAAGCATGGGGCGGAGATTCCAAATTCGTGTTGGGCGTCGAGAACCGGCTTCTGCGGCGGATAGTTGGCAAGCCATTCCGGCGCGCGTCGCAAATTTTCGTGTTGATACACGGCGCGATAATAATTCTCTCCAAACGACATGCCGCCGCTGGTTGTTCCAATTATGGTGATGTCCGGCACAAATTTTGGATCGCGCTCGGTGAGTTCGGCCATGGCGGCAATCATCATGTGCGATGCGCGGTGCAAACGGGCGGTTTTCCGGTTCTTTTGACGCTTACCGAACAGGCGATCGTCCGGGATTTGGGCAGCCGTTTTGCACCGGCAATTGCTGACGTCGAACCGGGAGACCGGGGTGACGCAATCGGTGGCCTTTTGGAGGGACTGCAGGGTCTCTCGCAGGCCGAAACCGAGGGGGCTGACGATGCCGGCGGCAACGACGGCGACGCGGGTTGGGGGACTTGTTTTGTTCAAAGCGTTAAAACTCCCCATCTCCTCATCTAATAGCCCGCGATTTTTGTTTGCTTTCCAAACCGAAGCACTCTACACAATGACCCCGAAAGGAGAAAACAGCAGCTCGGAAGTCCGTCGATTGTCATCATATATGCAATCAGCGGCAATCTGCCTTAACAGCGGGAAACAGTGTCCTGGCCGCGTTTTCCAGATTAGATTCAATGGCAACTAAATTATACGTGGGAAATCTCCCATTTAACACCACCGAAAACGAACTTCAGGAGCTTTTTTCACAAGCTGGCGCAGTTCAGGAAGTCATGCTGATGCAGGACAAATTCACCGGCAAATCGCGCGGCTTCGCTTTTGTGACCATGGGCTCCGACGCAGATGCGCAAAAAGCGATTGCGGAAATCAACGGCAAGACCCTCGAAGGTCGCGCCTTGACCGTGAACGAAGCGCGTCCACGCGAACCGCGGCCGCCAGGCGGCGGCGGAGGCGGGTATGGCGGTGATCGTCGTCGTGACGGCGGCGGACAACGTCGCGGACGTTAGTAGGCACCACAAACATTTCTGGGAAAAGCGGTCGCTTTGGCGACCGCTTTTTCGTTTTGCACAGCTGTCTTGGGCTCTGATCGCGAATAGTTAAGGAAACGAAGTCAAAGGGAGGTTTTCGATTATGACTGAAAATGCTGATGCACAAAAGAAAGAGGACATTGAGGTTCCGCCAATTCCGAAAGAAACGGCCGGCGCAGTAGCGGGGGCCGCCTTGGGAAGCGTAATGGGGCTACCCGGCGCGGTTGTAGGCGGAATCGTAGGCGCGATTGCCGGAAAGGCGGCCGGTGAAGGGCGATTGAGGCCCGCGATGAAGAAAGCAGCGCGAAAGGTTTTGAAACCCGCCCGGAAAGCGGCGAAGAAACCAGCTCGCGCTCGAAAAACCCCGAAAAAGCCGGTTCGAGGGACAGCGAAATCCCGTAAGCGCGCGCCGACGAAACGGACCAAAGCGAAACCGCGCAAGAAATCGACTTCTGCTCGACGCAAGTCGCGAAGACGGCGTCGTTAAAGAAGTGGGCAGGACTGGATTCGAACCAGTGAAGGCGTAAAGCCAGCAGATTTACAGTCTGCCCCGTTTGGCCACTTCGGTACCTACCCGCGACGGTTCTGGAGTCTTGATCTCTAGCTGAAAAACTCGGCGATGCAATTTACTACGTACTGCTGGGATTCTCGCGAAAGTTCCGGGTAAATGGGCAAAGCCAGATTTTCGCGGGCGGCTCGCTCTGCCTCCGGAAAATCTCCGGCTTTATAACCGAGATATTCGAAACACGGCTGCTCGTGTAGCGCGAGCGGATAATAAACCGCCGTGTCGATCTCGCGTTCAGCCAGATGCTTTCGCAATTCATCGCGACGCTGCGAGCGGATCACATACTGATGATAAATGTGATGATTGGTCAGCCCTCGTTCGGCATACGGTTCCACCGGTAATTGAATTTTCTTTTCCAAACCGAGCCGACGAAATTCGTCTGTGTAAAACTTCGCAACCTGGCGGCGAGCCGCCGACCAATTGTCCAAATGGGGAAGCTTCACCCCGAGGATCGCCGCCTGGATTTCGTCCATCCGGAAGTTTCCCCCGACAAACTCGTGTCGATACTGCGCGCCCATTCCGTGGTGACGGCATTGACGCATCCGCTCGGCAAATCGTTCGTTGTGGCAGACAACCAGCCCGGCATCACCCGCCGCCCCGAGATTTTTGGACGGATAGAAACTGAAGCAACCCGCATCGGACATTGTTCCCGCTTTGGCTGCGCCGCCTTGGAGAGGGAACTCGGCGCCGATGGCCTGGGCGGCATCCTCGATCAAAATCAAATTATGCTCGCGCGCGATCGCGATCATCTCATTCATGTCGCAGCACAATCCGAAAAGGTGAGCGGGAACGAGCGCGACGATAGTTTGCTGGTTTTCGTTGACCAGTTTGCCGTCGACCGCGTGACAGAACTTCTCCAGATAGCGTCGCAATGCCGTTGGCGAAATATTATAAGTGTTAGGATCGATATCGATGAAGACGGGCGTCGCTCCAACGCGTGTGATGCAGCCGCCAGTCGCAAAAAACGAATAGGATGTGGTAATTACGGCATCTCCCAGTCCAATTTCGAGCGCCATCAAAACCGCCAGCAATGCGTCAGTGCCCGATGAAACACCGATGGCGTGGCCCGCACCGCAGTAAGCCGCGGCCGCCGCTTCGAATTGGACCAGTTTCGGACCGAGAATGAAGCGCTGGCTCGACAGGACTTCGTCCGTCGCTGCGCGCAGTTCCTTCGATAAGGCGGCGTATTGCCCGCCAAGGTCCAAAAGCCGGACTCGCATCGGGTTAGCTTGTCAGTTCCGCCCGGGCGATCAATCGGAACTTTGACCCAACAGCCCGCCGATTGACCGATAACAGCCGCTCAGTTACGTTCCCCGGCATGTCTCTCGTCCGCGGACTATTTTGGCTGATCCTGTTTGTTTTCTTCACCTTTTGCTTCGTAGTTCTTTTTGAATACGGCACTCACGATTTCTCCACCGGTTTCCAAAAGGAGTTCAATCGAATCAAGACGTTCGTCACGAAGCAGGTCAACAAAACGGAAAAGAAGTAGTTACTCGACGAACTCGATTTCCGCCGTCCTGTCGATGTAGCCGGCGCTTCGGGCGTCGCCCAGAAACCGTCGAATTGCCGCTCGCCCTTTTTCGCCGTAATCGCGGGTGAAATCGTTCACGTACATGCCAATGAATTTATCAGCCAACTGCTCGTTCATGTCGCGGGCGTAGGGCATGGAATGGGCCACGGCCTCGGCGCGGTGGGCCAGACCGAAATCGATGCTCTCGCGCATGATCGCGAGGAGATCGTGCTGAATCGGCGGCGGAATATCTTTTCGAATCACATTCCCGCCCAGGGGCAGCGGCAGGCTGGTTTCCTGTTTCCACCATTCGCCAAGATCGACAATTTTTTCGAAGCCCGATTTTGCATACGTCAGCTGGCCTTCGTGAATGATCAATCCGACGTCGGCCTTTCCGCTGCTCACCGCGTCGAAAATTTGATCGAACGGAACAACGATGTGTTTGAAGTCGCCCAGATAAAGCTTCAACGCCAAAAACGCGCTGGTCATTGTCCCGGGAACCGCGATTAGCTGTTCGCGCAGCGAATTTCGAATTTCCTCATCCTTGGTTCGGATTTCGAGCTTCGGATTTCGAGTTTGCCCGATGACAATCGGGCCATAGCCATCGCCCATACTCGCGCCGCACGGAAGCAAAGCATACTTGTCCGCGACATAAGCGTAAGCGTGGATCGAAATCGCAGAGATGTGCAGTTCGCCGCGCATCGCGCGCTCGTTTAACGTTTGAATGTCTTCCAACCGGTGCTCGAACCTGTATCCGCGGAGATCGATTTTATTTTTCGCGATCGCGTAAAACATGAATGCGTCGTCCGGGTCCGGGGAGTGTCCCAGCGTGAAAACATCAGGCGCGCGCCACATTGCCGCATGCTAACCGCCGGCGCGACCGGCGCAACACTCGTCCGTTCCTGATTGCTATTTGCGTTGTCAGAGTGCTTCCGATAGCCTCAGTCACATGGCGAAATCAGGACTTGGCAAAGGTCTCGGTGCGCTTATCAGCTCGGGCCCACGCTCGACAAGCCTGGCCCAGGCGTCCCGTGAAAGCGTTGAAACCGGCGAGCAGGTCCGAAAAGTCCGGCTGACCA
>JAJPJU010000327.1 GCA_021324035.1 Spartobacteria bacterium
TCGGCAAAGAACTTGAGATCTACGTCATCGACGAAGATGTCGGCCCCGGTTTGCCGCTCTGGCTGCCGCGAGGAGCAGCCATCATCGAAGAACTCGAAAAACTCGCCAAGGAAACCGAGTTCGCCGCTGGATATCAACGCGTGCGCACGGTGAACATTGCTCGCGAAAGTTTGTATCGAAAGAGCGGCCATATCCCCTACTACGCGGAATCGATGTTTCCGCCGATGGAACTCCGCGAGCATGGCGAAGAAGATTCCGTTACCCAGCGTTACTACCTGAAGGCGATGAACTGTCCGCATCATCACAAGTTGTTCGCGGCGGTACCTCGGAGTTATCGCGATCTGCCGTTGCGGCTGGCCGAGTACGGATTTTGTCATCGTTACGAGCAGAGCGGCGAGTTGTTCGGCCTGATGCGGGTGCGGTCGATGCAGATGAACGACGCGCATCTCTACATGACGCCGGAGCAGTTCGAGTCCGAGTTCAATGCGGTCAACGAGATGTATCTGAATTATTTCAAGCTCTTTGGTCTCGAAAAATATTTGATGCGTTTTTCGACTCATGATCCGGCCAAGCTCGGCCAAAAATTCGTGAACGAGCCGGAGCTTTGGAAACAGACCGAAGACATGACGCGCAACGTTCTAAAAAATTCGGGCATCAACTATGTCGAAGTTCCGAACGAAGCAGCGTTTTATGGGCCGAAGATCGACGTCCAGGTCTGGAGCGTGATTGGCCGCGAGTTTTCAATCGCCACCAATCAAGTCGATTTTGCCCAGCCAAGAAGCTTCAATCTTCGTTACAAAGACAAGGACAACACCGAGAAAACCCCGATCTGCATTCATCGCGCGCCACTTGGCACCCACGAACGATTTATTGGATTCCTGATCGAACATTACGCCGGAAATTTTCCGTTGTGGTTGTCACCTGAGCAGGTCAGAATCCTAACCATCGGCGACGACGCCAAGCTGATCGATTACGCGACATCAATCTTGAACGAGCTTCGATCGAAATACGTTCGAGCCGAAATCGACCAAAGCAGCGATCAGATCAACGGCAAAATCCAGCGCGCCGAGCAAATGAAAGTCCACACCATGTTAGTAATCGGAAAGCGCGACCTGGAAGCCGGCGCAGTCAGCGTTCGCGTCCACGGCAAGGGAAATCTCGGCGCCAAACCGAGCAGTGAAGTAATTGCCGATATTCTCCAGGCAATCAAAGAACGCCGCGCTAATTGAGTTGTCTGACGAGCCGAAGTCCGGGTAAAACGATTGGATGGATCTCCCCAGGACCCTAAAGAAACATTTCGGCTACGATAAATTTCGTCCGCTGCAGGAAGAAATTATTCAAGATGCGTTGGCCGGGCGCGATGTCTTTGCCCTGATGCCGACGGGCGGCGGAAAATCGCTTTGTTTTCAATTGCCGGCCTTGTTGCGCAACGGACTGACGATCGTGGTATCGCCGCTCATCTCGCTTATGAAAGACCAGGTCGATGCGCTCCAAACGAGCGGGATCGCGGCGACCTTTCTGAATTCCTCGTTGGATCGGCATGAAGCGAGCGAGCGATTACGCAAATTGAACCATGGCGAATGCCGGCTGCTCTATGTCGCGCCGGAGCGGTTGATGCTCGATGGATTTCTCGACCGCGCGTTGAACTGGAACATCGAGCAAATCGCGATCGATGAAGCGCATTGCATCAGTGAATGGGGCCACGATTTCCGGCCGGAATACCGCGAGTTGAAAAAACTGCGCCGACATTTGCCGGATGTGCCGATCATGGCTCTGACCGCCACCGCGACTAAGCGGGTGCGTAAAGACATCGTCACTCAATTGCATTTGGACGACGCGCGCTGCTACGTAGCCAGTTTTAATCGTCCGAATCTGACTTATCGGGTAGTACCCAAATCGTCGCCTTACGAACAAGTATTGACGTTTATTCGCGCCCGGCCTGAGGAGAGCGGCATTGTTTATTGCGCGAGCCGAAAGACAGCCGACTCGCTCGCGACAAAATTGAACAAGGACGGAATCAAGGCAAAGCCGTATCACGCGGGGCTCGAGTCGACCGATCGCGGCAAGCACCAGGAACAATTTCTGCGCGACGACGCGCGTGTGATCACGGCCACGATCGCGTTCGGAATGGGAATTAATAAACCGAATGTGCGTTTCGTGTTGCATCACGATCTGCCGAAGAACATCGAGAGCTATTATCAAGAAACAGGACGCGCGGGCCGCGACGGATTGCCGAGTGAGTGCGTGTTGCTTTTCAGCGCGAGCGATGTGGTGAAACAAAAGCGGTTCATTGAAGAAAAAAACGAACGGGAACAACTGATCGCGCAGGAGCAATTGCGCGAGATGATTCATTACGCCGAGACCCGCGAATGCCGGCGCGCGACGATGCTCCGTTACTTCGGCGAACAACTTCAGACCGTGCCGTGCGACGGCTGCGATAATTGCCTGACCCCGCGCGAAACGTTCGATGGCACAGTGGCCGCGCAGAAATTTCTCTCGTGCGTGTATCGCGTTCACGAGAAACACGGCTTCGGATTCGGCCTGAACCACATCGTCGATGTCTTGTGCGGCGCGGATACAGAAGCGATCCGCCAGCGCGGCCACGATCAACTCTCCACTTACGGGATCGGAAACGAGCTAAAGCGCGATGCGTGGCAGGCAATTGGAAGAGAATTGTCGCGGCTGGGATTGGTGGCGGCTGCGCCAGGAAAGTTCGCGACCTTGCAGTTAACCGGAACTGGATTGGCCGCGTTACGCGAGCGAACGCCGATCACGCTGACAAAACCGTTCGACGCCGAGCCGCGCAAACGGCCGAAGCGTCGGGCCGGTGAAATCGAATGCGACGAAGTGCTGTTTGAGCGGCTCCGCGCTTTGCGGCGCGAAATCGCGGATAAACGTGACGTCCCGGCGTATGTGATTTTTTCCGACGTTTCGCTTCGGGAAATGGCCCGGGCTTATCCAACGACGGCAGCCGAGTTCGGCCGGATTCCCGGCGTCGGCCAACAAAAGCAACGCGATTTCGCGGAGACCTTCATTGAGGCAATCAAGGATCATCTGGCGCGCAAAACCAAGCTGGTACTTCCGATGCGGCAGGGTTAGCCGACTGCCAGATTTAAGCGTGCTTATTCGTTGATATTATCAAGGGCAGTAAATTTCCAGCCGGCTTTGGTTGACTCGAAGACAAACCGGATGGGCGCATTTTCCAGATCGTTCGGCGTTTTCTTAAACGGACAATAGACCGAATACATCGTCTCCGAGTCTTTTTGCGGCTCTGCTTTGGCAAAGCACGCAGCGGCATTGGCTTCGCCGCTAAAAATCTTGCCGTAGCGACGCAAGAACTCGGCTTGAGTCTTGATTTCCGAACCGTAGATCGACATCGGAAATTTTGTCATCTGGACAACCCTGGCTTTGTCATTAGCGATGACTGCCGATTTAAAATTTTTCCAGAATGCCGAAAAGTCAGACTCGGCAAATGCACCTGGCAGAAGCAACAGAAACAAAGCTGCGACGAGGCTACCGGCACTACTCGATATTCGCATTGTTCTCATTCCTCCAAATGGACCGAGTCCATGATGTGATCAATCTCGTCTTTCAACTGTGAATCGGTATTCAAGTTACTCGTGAAGGTGATCTCGAGGAGCTGGCCTTTGTAGGAAGTAGTCAGGAAGCGCGAGTAGACCGGACTGTTTCGGTAGTCTTTCTTTCCTTTTAGCATCGGGACAAAACGCCAGTCGGCCCATTTGCGTCCGTCTATGGTGACGAGCTCCTTTTTGAGCCATTGAATATGCGCATCCTTGGGCAGCCAGTTGAAACCCTTGGAATACTCAGTCACCCGCATTTTCAAGTAACCATCGAGCTTGTCCGGAGTGAGTCCGTGAGTTCCGCGCAAGACTCCTCCCCACGCGCCGCCTTCGCCCTTGTGAGCAAACTTCGCAACCGTCTTCTGATCTTTGGCGTCTTCGGGTTCGCGAACGAAATCCGGCGGCACGTCGAGTGTCAGTTTGCCATCGAGAAGACTCACGCCGCCTCCCGGTGCTGATTTCTCGGCGGAAGGCGACGATGCCGGAGACGCGGATTTTTGATCGGTGTCGACAATGTTGACCGAAACCAAATGACTGAACTTTATGTCGACCTTCGCGTCTTGTTGGCCGAGGTGCATCATGCCGGAATAGTGCGAGAGCAAATACGGATCGTTCGTAGAATTCTTGAACCGTCCGAAACTAAACTGGGCATGCGGCCCGGATTTCTTGTTTGATTCCTCGTAAACGAGCTCTTCGCGGTCACCATCGCTTTCCTTCTTCGAGAATTTCATGGCAGCCGATTCGCCGTTTAGTCGGCTGTCGATCAGTCCAACCCAGTTGTTCAGTCGCTTGGCGGTCTGGGCGTCCACCGGTTTTCCGGTTTCGCCCCAATCATCCGACTGGAGCCAGGTTTTTCCATCTTTGCGCGCGAAGTCGACGCCCTCACCCGATTGGATTCGTTCCGGACCATTATTCGGATAACGATCGTATTTGAAATCAACCGCGCCGCTGGGGAACTCAATACTCGCGATCGCTACCAGATGAACTTTGGAATAGAAATCGCGGCTGTATTTCAAACTGTCGCCGGAGAACTTCGCATCCAACTCATGCACTTTGGATGCGTTGTCCGGACTGATGTCGATCCCCAACCGTACGAGCCATCCAGGGCGCGGCGGTGCGACTAGATGCAGGTTGCGCAATTTATCGCCCACGCATTTCGCGGCCGGTTGATCCTCTGGGGTCACCACGTCCTGCACGTTTCCATCCGCCGCGAAAACAAAAACAACATCGAACTTCACCCGCGGACCAAGACCCTTGGTGCATTGGTTAAGGATATCACCCAATTGCGGAGCAACGACCTTGCTGAATTCTTTGTCGTAGGCTTTTCCTTCGTTCGTGTCGCCCAGGCGCGTCGCCTCGGCCAATTTCTCGCTAAAGGAAGTTCCTTCTTTGGCTTCCGACCAAATCGGAAGACTGAGCAACAAGAAAACGGCGATCAGGATGTTCCTTGATTTCATAGGGTTACGAAACGTTCTGCATTGTTTTTGCAAGAACGACAAGCCATCCTTCGAATGATCGCTATGAAGTTATCTGCAAGGATCTTACTCCTACTCATTGGTCCAGGGATCGCCGCTGCGGCCGAGTTACATCCGATCGTTGAAGTGCAGACCGGTTACTTGTTTGGCGCGAGTAGCGACGGCAAATGGATCAAAGCGGACGAAGCTTCCAAATCGCTGTCCGATGGAACGAGTTACCGCGTTTACGGCTTAACGCAGGCGCTTGGAGAATCCAAAGGCGGTAAAGCCACGCCGGAAGACGCTCCGTGCGATCAAACTCTTTCCGTTTCGCTTTCGCCAAAGCCCGACAAGGGCGTCATCGCAATCGCAGCGCCTTGGAATGCGTTGCCCCGAAAAGTGCAAGTGCTCGATGCGACCCAGAAAGTTTACA
>JAJPJU010000265.1 GCA_021324035.1 Spartobacteria bacterium
GACCCGCATCCCACGTTTTTTGAAATCACGACTGCGCTCGCATTAAAATATTTCAGCGAAGCAAAAAGCGAGGTCATTGTTTTGGAAACAGGTCTGGGCGGACGTTTAGACGCGACCAACGCCGTGCAGCCGGATGTTTCGGTCATCACGCCAATTGCGTTGGACCATGAAGAGTGGCTGGGCGATTCCATCGAAAAGATCGCGGCAGAGAAAGCCGGCATCATCAAGGCTCGAACTCCGGTCGTCTCCGCGCCACAACTGCCGTCCGCGGAAAAAGTGATTCGCGCCCGCGCGACAGAGTATGATGCGCCGCTCCAGTTCGTTGATCAGCAATACAGCCACTCGCCGATTGGTCTGCGCGGTGAACATCAAAAACTCAACGCCTCCATTGCAGTCGCGGCAATTCGCGCGGCGAAGATTGAGATCGATGACGCGGAAATTTCGCGCGGCCTGGCCAACGTAGAATGGCCGGCGCGTTTTCAATGCTGGGACAAGCGAACCGTGATCGACGGAGCCCATAATCCCGCCGCGGCAAAAGTTCTCGCCGAAAACTGGCGCCAAATTTTTGGCTACGAACGCGCTACCATCATCCTGGCCGTTTTGTCAGACAAAGATCTGCGCGGCATCTGCGACGCGATCGTTCCGATCGCCGATTCGTTCCTGCTTCCAAAAATCCGGACCGAACGCGGCGTTGATCCGGGCGAATTGGCAAGAGTGATTGCTGCCAGTACTCCATCACTACCCTGCTCCATCTCCCCCTCAATCCGCGAAGCGCTGGACATCGCGCGAGAGAAACCGAATCCGATTTTGCTAACCGGTTCGCTGCATTTCGCGGGTGAGGCGCTCGCTTTTCTCCAAGGACAACCGGCGGCGTTCGAAGAGTGCGCGCAGTGAGCGAGTTTCAGAAAAACGACGACCGGTCCTTACGATGTTTGATAGTCACGCGGCCCGTGCCTTGTTGAACCATGACCCATTCATTTTCGGTGATTTTTGTAACGTCGTTCGAATAAGCAGCCCTCGGCGGCAGTGCCTCTGGGTCGGTGCTGGTGAGAACATCGCCGCTGAAACAGCCGTTTTTGATTTGCCAATGGCCGGTGAAAGCAATGCGTTTTCCGGTCTGCCGGTTTAAGAGAATACCGGCCGATGTCCCGTCGGGAGAGTAAGTCTTCTCCATGTAATAAAGAGACAATGGGCCGTCATCCAACACCCAGGTGCCGATGATGCGCGCCGCCATTTCTGAATCGGTCCGCGCCGGAGTTTGAGTTTCCTTGCTGCAACCCGACAGGATCGAAGCCAGCAACACCGACAACAGGATCACCGATTTCATCGCCGATTGTTTGTAACAATCGGCGACGGACGATTGAGGTCAATCGCCTCTGCCTACTCCACGATTTCCAAAGTTGCGCGTTGGCCGTGACGCGAAGCTGAGCTATTCAGAAGCGCGCGAATCGCGTGAATGGTCTGGCCGTTGCGGCCGATGATTCGGCCAACATCGCTCTGGCGCAGCTGCACCTTGAAGATCGTCATTTTTCCGCCGGGAACCTCGGTCAGCACCATGTCGTCGGGGAATTCGACCAATTGGCGGATCACAAACTCGAGAAACTCTTTCACAGCAGGCAGATTAACCACGAATGGACACGAATCGACACGAATTTTTAGGTGGTCTAATCGTTAACGTAGGTGGTTTTGAAATTTTCGGTGTCTTCTCCGACCGGACCGACTTCTTTGCCGTCCGGTTTTACCAGCCAGAACCAATCGTAACTTCCGCCACCAATAAAATAGCGATGCTGTTGGACCAGCAGGTGGTCGCGATACTCGCCGGAACGAACGATTTCGAATTCCTCAGCCGGACAAAAGAAATGTTCTTTGCCGTTGGTGGTATCGACCACATGGAGCGCGCCCGAAGTTGTCCAGGCCTGACTCAAAAAATAAACAAGTTTTCCGTTGGTGGAAAACTGGGGATTCGAGAATCCGGCGAGAACCGTTTCCATCTTATCACTGGCTTTGGATCGGACGAGACAGGCAGCGTCTTTGCCATCAGCACGCATTTGCCAAAGTTGAGTCTCCTTAGCGTCCCCTGCTCCGGTCGATATTTTCCTGCCCGGAACAGTGCGAATGAAAACGATCCACTTGCCATCCGGGGCGAGCACCGGATCCGAATCGTGACCGGAGTTGGTCAGTGTTTTTGTTTCGCCGGCGACAGCAATGCAAACGTTTCCGTTTTGAACGGAAACTTTCTGCGCCTGCGCTTGCGCTACCAGAACAACCCAGAGAACCCAGATCGCCGCGCAGCGCGTCACAGTCTAACCGGCCGGCTTTTCTTCGGGCGCTGCTTCAGCCGCGGGCGTTGCGGGAGCACTCTCCGCAGCCGGAGCCGGGGTCGCGGCGGGTTGGGCCGCCGGTGTTGCTTCAGGCGCCGGTGGCGCTTCCGCTTTTGGCGCCGCTTTTGGTTTGGCGGCCTTCTTTGCCTCAATGGCAGCCGCTTTCTTTGCAGCTGCTTCCGGATTTTTATTTTTCTTAATCAAGCTGCGCACCGTGTCCGATGGTTGCGCGCCCTTGCTGATCCAGTACTCAACGCGATCGAGTTTTAGAGTGCTGTTGTTTCCTTTCTTCTTCGGATCATACGTGCCAATGATCTCGATAAATTTTCCATCGCGTGGACTGCGTTTGTCCGTGACGACGACCTTGAAATAGGGTCGGTTCAACGCGCCTTCTCTTCGTAATCTAATTGCTACAGCCATTTGTCTTAGTTGATCGTTTTTAGTTGAGAGTTGAGAGCTCGCGCCGTCACCTCATCTTGCCCATTCGGGCCATCATATTTTTCATTTTCCCCGTGTTCTTCATCAGCTTTCGCATTTGATCGAAACGGCGGACCAAATCGTTCACCTCGGTGACGGTCGAGCCGCTGCCGCGAGCAATTCGCTGACGACGCCGAGCATTCAAAATCTCAGGGCGGGTCCGCTCCTCGCTGGTCATCGAAAGCACGATGGCTTCGGTGCGCTTAAGCTGCTTCTCGTCAATCGAGAGGCCGGGAACGTTACTCATGCCGGGGATCATGCCAAGCAGATTTTCGAGAGGCCCCATTTTGCGCAACATCTTGAACTGGCTCAGGAAATCGTTGAAATCGAAGGAGGCTTTTCTCAGCTTTTCCTCCATTCGGGCGGCATCTTCGAGCTCGATCGTCTCGGCGGCCTTTTCGACCAGGCCAACCACGTCGCCCATCCCGAGAATCCGGCCGGCCAGGCGCTCCGGCACAAAGGGCTCGAACTGATCGAGCTTCTCCCCCGTGCCGACAAATTTGATCGGGCGCTGCGTTACTTCGCGCATTGACAATGCCGCACCGCCCCGGGCGTCACCGTCGAGCTTGGTCAAAATCAATCCAGTGATCTCAAGCGCTGCATCAAAGTGGGTCGCAACGCTGACTGCCTGTTGCCCGGTCGCCGCGTCCACGACCAGCAGGATTTCCTGGGGCTGGAGAAATCTTTTGAGCTGCTGAAGTTCCTCAATCAACGCGACATCGACCTCCTGCCGGCCGGCCGTGTCGAAAATATCAATGTTACCGCCGGCGCGCGCGTGCCAGTCGAGCGCCGCTGCGGCCGCCCGTTGAACGTTTTTCTCATTTGGGTCCGGTCTGAATACCGGGACGTCGGCCTCTTTTCCGAGCGTGGCGAGTTGATCGATCGCCGCCGGACGTTCCAAATCCAAAGCGATTAGATTTGGGCTTCGGCCCTGTTTCTTGAGCAAACGCGCCAGCTTGGCGGAGGACGTTGTCTTTCCGGAGCCATTCAGTCCAACAATCAAAATCCGATGGGGCTCGTCGAGATTCAGGGGCGAGGCATCACCGCCCAGCAGGACGGAGAGTTCGTCGTAGAAAATCTTAACGATTTGCTGTCCCGGCGTGATACTGCGAAGGACCGCCTCGCCAAGCGCTTTTTCCTTAACCCGGGCGATGAACTTTTTGGCGACTTGAAAATCGACATCGGCTTCGAGCAGCGCGAGGCGGACCTGTCGCAACGCGGCGTCGATGTTGGCCTCGCTAATCGTCCCGTGGCCGCGGAGGTCTTTGAAAACCTCCTGCAACTTGGTTCCGAGCTCTGAAAACATTTAGGCGGATCGCGTTCTCCGAACGCGATTTCTTTCCATCGGTTCCATTAACGCGCTGCGGAGAGCGCGTTCCACCTTACTTCTTCGGTGTTGGACTCGCCGGAGCCGGAGGAGCTCCCGCGCCTTCTTCGATTCCGAACGTCCAATGCGTTTCCACCTTTTTGTCGCCAGACTTGGCACTCAGGATAACCGTGCAAGTCTTGTCGCGAAGTTTTTGGGTGACTTGGTAGGAAACAACGCCGGTCTTGGGGTCGTAGCTGGCCGGCACAAGTCCGAGCCCGCTAATGCGCAACTGCACACTGGCAGGATCGATTTGGCCGACGCGACTGAGATTCGCTTTAATCAACGGCAACGCGCTGCGAACTGTCGAGCCGTCGGCAGGTTCGGTCTGCAAATCCTGGGCGCCGACGGCGGCGACTGCCGGTCCGCCC
>JAJPJU010000158.1 GCA_021324035.1 Spartobacteria bacterium
GGACAATAGTTGGAGTTGGGGTGGGCGTTGGTGTTGGAGTGGGAGTAGAGTTGGACTGGGGACAATAGTTGGAGTTGGGGTAGGCGTTGGGGTCGGTGTTGGCGTAGGAGTTGGACCCGTTCCGGTCTGAATCTCCCAGGCGCCGCGTCCGCGAGTGGCGACGCCAAGGATGTGAAGAGAACTATTAAGGGCGACTTGGACGGCTTGTGCACTTGGAAGGCCTGTACCGAGCCGACCCCAAGTGGTTCCAAGGTCCGTGCTAGAGTAAACGCCGTCATCGGCTCCAACATAAAGGGTGGCCGGGATGGTAGAGTTATCGATCTGGATCGACCATACGGGAAGACTGGGAAGGGCGCCTGCGCCTACACCGCTGATACTCGTCCACGTTAGGCCACCATTAAGTGTAACGAAAACGTTTCCATTCGCATTGAATTGGTTGATTACGGCATATGCGGTCTGCGCGGTTACAGGGTCGACCTCAATATCGTTGACCCTGCCATTACCCGCCGGCAGGTCGCGTTCCGTCCAGGAGCCGCCGTGGTTAATCGTTACGAAGATCTTGCTACTGAATGCAAATTGACCACCGGTAGCGACGTAAAACGTGTTGGTGGGATCGGAGGGCGCGATGCCGATCGCATCGACGTTACCGGAACTAGTGAATCCTCCGGCTCCCGCGGTGGCGATCGCAGCCCAAAAGTCGCCTCCATTTGTAGTTTCCCACACATTGGTCGCGCCAAATAAAACGTGATCGCCGTTAGTCGGGTCCACTGAGAAAGGCGCATAGAAATTCTGCGTGTTGTCCCCGGACATACCGCTAGTTTTAATTGTCCAGTTATTGCCGCCGTCGTCGGAACGACTAAAGAAATTCCCGTTGCCGAAGCTTCCAACTGGCGCTTGATGATACGCGCGGCTGCCATTGGTCGAACTGAATTTGGCGTACCCGCCGTCGCCTCCGTTCGTTGCGGTCCAGACAGAGTTGCCGGTGTAAAGCTCGGTGCCGTTATCCTGGCTGCCGCCAAGGACGATGCTGGCATTAGTTGGGTGAAGGCCGATGCCGGTGAATTGAATGGTGGTGAGATTTCCATTGAGGTTAGCCCAGGTAGGTACGGTTGGATCATCCAAACGGTAGATGCCTCCGTCATCCCCATCCAGCAACTTGCCGTTCGCATCAAAGGCAATCCCGTGGTGATCAGCGTGCGGCTGCACTGCTACACCGGTATTTGATATATTAGTCCAATTTGCGCCGCTATTGGTAGACCTGAGGATGCTGTTGGAGCCAGCAGAACCGGCTACATACACAATTGCCGAGTTAGAGGGATCGACTATTACGGTTTGATCGTACCAGCCTTGGGTGCCCACATAATTTGGCGTGCCGGCCGTGAGGTCAGTAAAGGTGCTGCCGCCGTCATCGGAACGCACGAACCTCGCCAAGCCACCAGTCGTTGTGTTGTCTTCAGCAGCAACGTAAAGAACGTTGGCGTTGTTCGCTTTCGAGATCGCAATGCTTATCCTCCCGAACGACGAGCCCACCGGGGCATTGGTAGCATTTAGCAACGTCCAGCTCGCGCCGCTATCGATTGATTTGTAAACTCCGTTCGCGGCGGAGCCGAAAATATCGCCGTGGGCCGCATAGAGTGTCGCGGGCGTATTTGGATCGATGATGATGGCGGACCAAGGGCCGCCGGAATCGAGCGGCGGCGTGTTATTCTGCGTGGTATTCGTCCAGGTTGTTCCGCCGTCGGTCGTCTTCCAGATGCCTGTGTTAGCGCCACACGAGCCGTTATGATCATAACAGTTAGCCATCGCAGCATACGCAATGTTTGCGTTGGTCGGGTCGACGGCAATTTGTGAAGTCGTTAGGGTATTAAAAGCATTGGAGGGACCTGCAGAGAGCGTCCAGGTTGCGCCGCCGTCCGTCGAGAGCAGAAGGCCTCGTCCAAAATTGGAGTCTAGCGAGTTGTTCGCTTCGCCAGTGCCGGCGTAGATGACCTGCGGGTTGCTCTTCGAGATCGCGATCGCGCCCATCGACAATGTGCTCTGCGTATCGGTTAGAGGAGCCCAGGTTGTGCCAGCGTCGGTCGTTTTCCAGACCCCGCCCCCGGCGGACGCGACGTAGATGGTGTTAGCGTCGGTCGGATGCGCCGCGATGCCTGTAATACGTCCACTCACGTTTCCAGCGGGTCCGTTGACTCCGTTCGAGTTTAGCGGCGAGGGACCAATCGACGTCCAAGTCGTTGTGCTAAGAGCGACACTGGGTGCGGAGGGGGCTGGTATGGGTTGCCGATACGGTTGTGGCGTCCAAGGGGTAAAATGCATGGGCCGCAGGGCCGCTTGTGATATAGACTGGTTGTTAGCCGCCACCGACTTTAGACGATCCGCGCCCGCTCTTGGAACGAAACCCCATGTAAGCACACCGACGAAGGCTACTCCGACGGCAAATAACACTGCGATCTTTGTACGGGGCATATAATGAGTCTTTCTTGGGTGATGTTCCAGATCCGAGAAAAGAGAATAGAACCTTTATAAGGTCCGCGACTTTGCAGTGCTGGCGTGCAGTTACTACTGCTGCATGATTCAACCAGGAATCGCGACCCAACAAGGGTCTTTTCATCGAAACAAGGCGATTTAAGTCGTAATGGCCTACTCTTGTCGAGCTTTGTCTTAATATTTTAGGCTAAATTTTATAAGGTGTTGCCTCGCATATTCGCGCGATCTCCAGCACTATCACTCCGCGGTACCAATTCAGTCGAGAAACCCTAGCGTGCCAGGTCGCCGACAAAAAAATAAGTCGAGGGTTTGTATCCTCGAGGACTCTGGACTAGAACAACTTTTCACTTAGCGTGTAAAAAAGAGGGCGAAAAATCTGAGGCGCTACTATTAAGTCCTTATTCTAATCATGAAAGGATCACTTCAATTCATGTTACTTATTAGTTTTGCCATTTTACCGTTGTCTTTTTTTGCTCAGGCGCTCCATGGTCAGGAGTCGACTACCAAAGGATTAGCACAATCACCGTTGATGAAGTGCCTACCCTCTGACATCAAACTGAGCGATGTCGTTGATGTGACCAATATTGGAAGTGTGAATGGTCAACCGGTCGGCTTGAGGAAGGTAACTGTTGAGCAAAAGTTGAATGAATTCAAAGCGACTTGTAATCCCGACAATAAGTTAGTCGATGGGAGCGGAAAGCAGATAATCTTCTACCATTTGAAAGGCTGTTGGGGTAATCCGCCACCTCGGTATCAGGATATCCTTAAGAAGCAGCGAGATGAGATTAACAAGCTCAAACAACAATTTACTGTTATTGAAATGACCTGTAATCCTTCAGGCATTGCGATACCCTAAACGAGAATAAGTGTTGTGTATGGGCCTCGGAAGGTATGAGACGCTTTACCATCGCCGCCTTGTTAGTACGCCCGATTATTTCGTGCAAGATTGGAAGTCAAACCGATCTACTTCGACTCATTGTATATGGAAGGCTTGTCCCCTTGAGCTTCCAGGTGGGTCCAAAGAACCGCCATGCGCTCGATACATATATCAGCGCATTTCAGTGAGCCATTGACGGCGGGCCTTGGTCGTTTTTATCGGTCGATGGATTTGATGACTAATTCGGCACCACCAATGCTCAATTTTATCGCGTTATGCGCTTCGGAGTTGGCGCTCATTCTACGAGGGAAGCGGAGGGGTGAGATTATCGAAAGCTGCGCTTTCGCTCCAGCTTGACGCTTCGCTATGAGGAGGGGCGCGAAACGCGCCGGCCGGTCGAACCGAGATTCGAATCTTCATTTGTCCGCGCCAATCGAGCTGGCTGAACAAAGTTTACAGGCAACGCAATCGAAGAGAGCGGAGGGGGTGAGATTCGAACTCACGAGACCCTTTCGAGCCTTCCGGTTTTCAAGACCGGTGCATTCAACCGCTCTGCCACCCCTCCCGAAGAAGTGATCAGTGACCGGTGACGAGTGACAAGCATAGCAGGTTTGGCGCGACGCTCCACGTGCTGTGGTCGCCTGTGAACGAAATCACTCGACAATTTAACATGTTCACATGAACATTCAGGCATGGCGAAGCAGAAATTCGTCCCGGTAGTTAACGAAACGCCGCAAAGCCGCGAGGCGATTCACGGTCGTGGCGCATCCTGGAGTCCGGCGAATCGTTTCGAGAAATTTCACGTCGATCTGACCGATATCGATGTGGTCAATGAAGATCCGGATACGGAAGAGAAACCGAAGCGGCCAACGCAATATTTTCGGGACGCGACCAAAACAATCGTGGCGCGTAATCAAAGTCCCGACGTCGGATTCGAAGTCAGCATCAATCCGTATCGCGGTTGCGAACACGGATGCATTTATTGTTTCGCCCGGCCGACCCACGAGTATCTCGGCTTTTCCGCCGGACTCGATTTCGAATCGCGGATCATGGTCAAACCCGACGCGCCGCGTTTGCTTGAAGAGGCGTTGTCGTCTCCGAAGTGGAAGCCGCAGTTTCTGATGATGAGCGGAGTGACTGATTGTTATCAGCCGATCGAACGTAAATTGAAAATCACCCGTGGTTGTCTTGAGGTGCTGGCGAAATTTCGAAATCCGGTCGGCATTCTCACCAAGAACCGGCTGGTTACGCGCGACATCGATATCCTGTCCGATTTGGCGCGCGATCGTTGCGCGGTAGTAAATCTTTCAGTGACATCACTCGATCCGAAGCTCCAACAAATCCTCGAACCGCGAACATCTGCGCCGTCTGCGAGACTGGAAGCGGTTGCCCAACTCCGAGCGGCGGGAATTCCGGTAGGCGTAATGGTCGCTCCGGTAATTCCCGGGATTAACGA
>JAJPJU010000085.1 GCA_021324035.1 Spartobacteria bacterium
CAGTCGGCGCGGATGCCGATTTCGTAGAAGAACCGCGCAGTTCCGCGAGTGACGGTTTCCGGCGTGCGGCCGGTTCGTCAGGAAGCGCCGTGGTATCGACTACCTTGGGCGCTGGACGACCTACGAGTTCTTCAGGCGAAATAAATGAAGTGGCCGGCTCGGAAACAGCCGCGCCTTTCTTCTTCAATTGTCTCTCGATCGATTTTCGCTGCTTGGCCAGCTCGCGCTTGCTGATCTCGAGCTGCCCCTTGATGTCGGCTTTGCTCAGCTGCCGTTGCACTCGCCATTGATGCAGGTTCGCGAATCCAGCGCGTGTTCCCGCGACAGTCTGATGGACCAGGTGAATCGGACGGAGTCCGGTCATCAAAATCAGGCTGGCTGCGTAAATTGCGCCGAGCAGAATGACCGAACCGACCTCACCCATCGACGTGAGCAGGAGCGTTTTTCCGAAGAAGTAGCCGACCCAGCCGCCGGGCCCCGGAATATTAAACGCGTGATTCCAACCAGCCAAATGCCTGGTTTGTAATTGCAGAAGGCACGCGCCGGACGCGATGAACAAAATGGTCCACGGCAACCGCGTGATTAGCCGCACGTTTGCATGAAATAATTTCATCGCTCCAAAAAAGAGGAGTATTCCGGCGAGGAAATAGGAGGCGGCGCCGACCAGATAGTAAAAAACGCTCGCCAGGATCGCGCCGAAAGGGCCAATGAAATTCTGGGCCGGCTTATTTGGAGGCGAGAGATAACTCCACGGCACCCACGACGGCAGGTCTTTCGGGTTGTAGGAGATTAGTGCGAGAAAGAGCAGCGTTCCGACGCCGAGTAAAATAATGGCGACGACTTCATTCCAAGCGCTGTTCTTTGAGCTGCGAGACAAGGGCGATCGCTCATACTAATGCTGCAAGCGCGGCGTTTATCAACCTGCGCGCGAGGGAATCTTGGTTTCCTCTTAATCTTAAACCAGCCGGAGAACGGTCTGGCGGTTTCACCTTGCCTGAGGCGCGTCCGCCCGAGTACTGTCGACCCGTATGCGTTTTGGTGTTCGTGAGATCGTCGCCTCAGTTTCCGCCGCTGCCTTAATTTTCTGTTGCTCCTGCGAGAAACATCGCCTTGGCGAAGATCCCGAAGTCCAAAAGGAACATGGAGGCAATCTCGCGGCCGCGAATAAAGCGGAAACGGCGGAGTCGCCCGCTCCGAAACGCACTCCGGCGGAATTTTTCCGCCAGCAATCGCCCTCGCCTGCACCGTAGAGGAATTTGTTATGGGCAAGTATCTGACATCGCCGCCTAATTTGACCGGGATGCCCCCGGGCGTTCCCTACATCATTGGGAACGAAGCGGCCGAGCGTTTCTCCTACTACGGCATGAAATCGGTCCTGACCGTCTTCATGGCGCATTACATTTTGAATCAGTCGGGCGTTCTCGCGCCGATGAATGAGAACGAATCCTACATGTACACGCACTTGTTCGTGTTCGGCGTGTACTTTTTACCAGTTCTCGGCGCGATTTTGGCCGACGGCTTTATCGGCAAGTATTGGACGATTCTTTCTCTGTCGATCGTTTACTGTTTGGGCAACCTCACCCTCGCTTGCATGGCCACGTCGTGGGGAATCGCCATCGGCCAGCGAATGATGCTTCTGATCGGTTTGATCATGATCTGTCTCGGCGCCGGGGGGATCAAACCGTGTGTGTCTGCCAACGTGGGGGATCAGTTTGGCGAATCGAACAAACATTTGCTCTCGAAAATGTTTGGCTGGTTTTATTTCTCGATTAACGCCGGCTCGTTTATTTCTTCGATCCTTTGTCCATGGTTCCTGGCCAATCCCAAATGGGGGCCAGGATGGGCCTTTGGAATTCCCGGAATCGCGATGTTGATTGCCACTCTGTTCTTTTGGGGCGGTCGCAACAAAATGGTTCACGTCCCGCCCGCCGGTTTGGGTTACCTGAAACAAACCTTCAGCAAAGAGGGAATTCTCACTCTCGCCCGGATCGCCATGGTTTTCTTTTTCATTCTGTTTTTCTGGGGACTCTGGGGAATGAGCAACGGCGCCGAATGGACGCTCCAAGCCGAGAAGATGAACCTCCACTGGATGGGACTGAATTTGATCGCAGCTCAAGTCCAGACCGCAAATCCGATTCTCATTTTGATCTTTATCCCCATCGTTAACTACATCCTTTATCCGGCGATCGATAAGGTTTTTACGCTGACGCCGCTGAGAAAAATCGGCATTGGCCTGTTCATTACCGCGTTTTCCTTTGTCGTTATTGTGATGATCCAGGGGTGGATCGACGCCGGACAGAAACCCAGCATCAACTGGCAATTGCTTGCTTACACTATCCTCACCCTTGGCGAAGCGATGGTTTCGATCACCGGTTTGGAATTTGCCTACACCCAGTCGCCGAACTCCATGAAGAGCTCGGTTATGGCGTTGTGGCTGTTGACCGTTGCAAGTGGCGAAGGATTCGTCGCTCTGGTTAATAAATGGATTCTTGGAGGCGGCCAGAAGGTAAGCGCTTATCAATATTTCACGTTTTTCACCTGGCTGATGGTAGGCGCTGCCGTCGTCTTCACGATCGTCGCCTGCTTTTACAATTACCGCACCCATCTGCAATCCCAGCTCACAGCAGACGAAGTGGCCACTGAGCCGATTCTGCACGGCGGCACCCCGAGCTGAAATAACATGAAAATCGTTCTCGCGATTGCGTGCGCGTTCTCGTTATCGATTTTCGCGGCTGCGGCGAATCCAGCCGACGACGAGTTCGAAAAAATCGCGAAGGATTACATCGAAAGTTATCTCGCGTCGCATCCCGAGCAGGCGACCGAGCTCGGCGATCACCGCTTCGACGGAGCCCTGACCGATTATTCTGCCGATGCGCGCACCAAAATGCTGGCGAATGCGAAACAAGTCCGCGAAGCGCTGAACAAATTCGAGGATTACAAACAACTCACCGGCCCGAACCAGGTCGACGTCCGGATTTTGCGGGACAATGTCGATCGCCAGATTTTTTCGTTGGAAGAATTGCGCGAGGCCGAGTGGAACCCGCTCGTTTACAACCAGAGCCTCGCCAACAGCTTGTATCTGATCGTTGCCCGCGATTTCGATTCTGCCGAGAAACGCGTTCCTAATTTGCGTCAGCGAATGGAGGCGATCCCAACCGTGATCAAACAGGCGGAAGCAAATTTGCAGCACTCGCCGAAGATTCACACCGAGACTGCAATCGAACAGGTCCAGGGCGCGATTAATCTCGTGCGTAACGGGCTTGATCCGCTTTTGAGCCAGGCGCCGCAATTTCGAAAAGACATCGCGCCAATCCAGGAGAAAACGGCGCTGGCCCTGGAAGATTACAAGAAATGGCTGCAACAAGATTTGTTGAAGCGCTCGGATGGCGACTTCCGGATCGGCGCCGACAAGTTTCGCAAGAAACTGCGCTTCGCCCTCGCGTCCGATTTGTCGATGGAAGAAGTGATGAAGCGCGCGCAGGATGGGCTCGCCCAAACTCAGGAGCAGATCTACCAAACCGCCCTGCCGCTTTATAAAAAATATTTCCCCAAATCGGATCAGAAAACTCTGGCCGACAAAAAAAAGGTCACGGTCGCGGTGCTGAACAAACTGGCGGAACAGCATCAGGACGACAACACGATCGTCGGTTACGCTCAGAAAGTCGTGAACGAAGCGACCGGGTTTGTTAAACAGCACAACCTTGTCACCGTTCCGAGCGTGCCGCTGGATGTAGTTGCGATGCCGGAGTTCAAGCGGGGCGTCGCCATTGCCTATTGCGATTCGGCCGGACCGCTCGAGCAGAACGGCAAAACATTTTTCGCGATCTCACCGACGCCCAAAGATTGGCCCAAGGAAAAAAAGGATTCCTTCTTTCGCGAGAACAACAATTACTTCGTACGGGATTTGACGGTGCATGAAGCAATGCCTGGTCATTATCTTCAGCTGGCCCATTCCAATGAGTTCAAAGCGCCAACCCTCGTTCGCGCGATTTTTCAAAGCGGCACCTTCATCGAAGGATGGGCTGTTTACACCGAACAGGTGATGGCGGAAACAGGTTACGGCGGCCCTGAAGTGAAAATGCAGCAGCTCAAGATGCGATTGCGAACCATCGCCAACGCGATCATCGACCAAAGCATTCACGCCGGAAACATGACCGAACAGCAGGCGATGGATTTGATGACCAGGGAAACTTTTCAGGAACAAGGCGAAGCCACTCTTAAATGGAAGCGCGCTCGTCTGACCTCCGCGCAGCTATCCACCTATTTTGTCGGCGTCAGCGAACATCTCGATCTTCGGGACGCGGCGAAAACCAAACTGGGCAAGGATTTCGACCTGAAGAAATACAACGACGAAGTGATTTCCTACGGCAGTCCCCCGGTAAAATACGTGCGGGAGCTCATGGGACTCTGACGGCGTCGTTACGCTCCGTCGAAATGTCGAAGCACGAATGTCGAAACAAGCCCGAATGGGCAAATTTCAAACGTTCAATTTCCCGCGCTCTGGGTTTTGAACATTCGAATTTTGGGTTTTAGCCATTGTTTCGGATTTCGGAATTCGAATTTCGGGTTTAATTCTTCATCTGATGCTTAAACTTGCCACCTGGGTCCGCGAGAAGGATGAAAAATGGTTCGGTCCATTTTTCGCGAAACACCCTGAAATCGAAGTTTGCAATGCGTTGAAGGGTGACGTTGCGATCGCGGATGTCGACGGTCTTCTGTTGACTGGCGGCTCCGACGTTGCGCCCGAGTTTTTGAAGCAACCGATTCCCGATCCTTCCGTCCTCGAGCAGGATGTCGATCCGGTTCGCGATCAGTGGGAGTTTGCTGCCGTTGATCAAGCGCTCGCCCGCGGTCTGCCGATTCTCGCGATTTGCAAAGGCCTTCAGGTTCTCAACCTCGCGCTTGGAGGCACGTTGAAACTCGACATCCCCGGTCACAAACATCCGGAGCAAAAGGACAACGACATCCAGTCGCTCCGCTCACAGAAGACTGCCGTCCATCGCTTTGAAAAAGTAAACAGCTCTCACCATCAAGCGCTCGATTTGGTAGGGGAAGGGCTGGAGATCGAAGCGTGGTGCTCGGACGATGACGTCATCGAACAGGTGCGGCTTCGGCATTATTCGTTCGCCATCGGTGTTCAGTACCATCCGGAGCGCGGCAAGATTTACGATTCGCTGTTCGAGGACTTCTTCTCTCGCCTAAAAAATTCTAGACAGGATTAACGAGGATTTATTGGATTTTCAGACCGGACCAATCCTGTAAATCCTGTCTAGTTCGGTGAGGTCTAGTTCGATATGTCCACGCCACAAAACACCATCGCGATCGTTTACGATTACGATCAAACTCTGAGTCC
>JAJPJU010000326.1 GCA_021324035.1 Spartobacteria bacterium
AATAGCACCAGCGTTTCGGTCCACGTGATGCAACCGGACCTGAAAACCGGCGCCGATATCCTGGCCGACGTTTTAATGAACGCGACCTTCCCGGAAAAAGTGGTGGACCGGGAAAAGCAGGTTCAGATCGCCGGAATCAAACAGGAAGACGAGCAGCTGACCTCGGTCGCGCGTAATATTCTGCGGCAGGCACTGTTTACCGATCATCCCTACGCCCTTCGGGCCAATGGCTCGGCTGACTCGGTGAAGAAGCTCACTCAAAATGACCTGATCGCGTTCCGCGATAAATATCTGGTGGCGAAAAATGGCGTGGTGTCGGTCTTCGGAAATGTGAACGCCGCGGAAGTAAAACAAATTTTCGAGCAAGCGCTGGGCAAGATGAAACCCGGCGCGCTGGCATTGACGGATGTCAAACCATCGGCGCCGATCACGAAAACTGAAACGGTCGAAAGCAATAAAGATAAAGCCCAAGGCGTGCTCATGGTTGGTTATCGGGGAGTCGATATGTTCGACAAGGACCGGCACGCGCTGGAGCTGATCGACGAGGCGAGCAGCGATCTTGGTTCGCGTTTCTTCATTCGGATCCGCGAGAATATGGGGCTGGCCTATTACGTTGGCGCGAGCCAGATGCAGGGATTGGTTCCGGGGCTGTTCGCTTTTTATCTCGGGACCGATCCGCAAAAAATCGAGCCAGTAAAGACGGCGTTGTTGGATGAGATCAATAAACTGGCCAGCGAAGGTCTGACCCAGGAGGAATTGACGCGCGCAAAGCGGAAAATGATCGGCCAACATCAAATCGCGATGCAGAGCAATGACGCGTTCGGCTATCAGGCTGCGCTCGATGAGCTCTACGGCCTCGGCTTCGACAATTACAAGAAGCTCGACCAGGAAGTAAACGCGGTCACCCTGGATGAGATCAAACGGGTCGCTGCAAAATACTTTCGCGATCAACCCTACGTTTTGGCAACTGTGAGGCCGGCGACAAAAAAGTGACGAGTGACAGGTGACATGTGACGAGATAGTTCTCCTGTGCTAATTAGATTTCTGTCACTTATCAACCGTCACTGATCACTTTCTGCAATGGCTGAAGTACAAACAGGACAAACCTTGGGCGAGTTGGCTCAGCGCTTCATCGAATTTGTGATGATGCAGGCGCAAAACGCGGCTCTGTTTCTTGGTCAGATTCCGAATCCAAAAACGGGCGAGGGCGAGGTGAACCTTGAGCTGGCCAAAATGTTTATCGATCAGCTGGCGATGATTCAGGAAAAAACCCGCGGAAATTTGTCGAACGAGGAAGCCACGGTCCTTAGAAACACGCTTTCGAATTTGCAGATGGTCTACGTCGAGGTTTCGCAGCACGTGTCGAAGGGCGGAGCCGCGGCAGAGCCGTCACCTGCGGAATCCGCCTCGGCAAAGCCTGCGGCGGACCAGCCGGAGCCGCAGAAATCTGCGCCGCAAGCTTCCGCACCGCCCGCGGAGCCTTCAAACGAAGGTGGCGGCGAATCGAAGAAAAAGTTCACCAAGAGCTACGGCTCGTGAATTAAACGCGCCCTCTGCGCGTCGCATTGATAAGCGGACGGTGGCGGACCACGTCCCTCTAATTCTCGAACTGCGAATTCAATACGTGCACGCTCAAGCGAAGAAAAATGGAAACGGCAATGGCTCAAAGCTGGTTGCCGAAGCGATTGAGGCGGCGCAGGAGGCCGGCCTTCGTTACATCAGCGACCAACGCTCGGGTTACACTCGTAAAGCGAAAGGGGACGACTTCGAATATCTCGACCTCGAAGGAAAACCGATCACCGACGAGCAACGTTTGTTACGGATCAAACGGCTCGCCATTCCGCCGGCTTGGACGGAGGTCTGGATTTGTCCGTTGCCGAACTGTCATATTCAAGCAACCGGGCGCGACGCGCGACGCCGGAAACAATATCTGTATCACGAGCGCTGGCGCGAAGTCCGGGATGAAAACAAATACGATCGCATGATTGATTTCGGCAAAGCGTTGCCAAAAATCCGGCGGTGCGTTGCCAAAGATCTGAAATTATCAGGTCTCCCGCGAAATAAAATCCTGGCCACCGTCGTGCAGTTGCTCGAGCGCACGTTCATCCGGATCGGCAACGAGGAGTACGCGCGCGACAATAAATCGTTTGGCCTGACCACGATGAAGGACCGGCACGTGGAGGTGAAAGGGGCGAAGCTGCGTTTTCGTTTTCGGGGCAAGAGCGGCAAGGATCATGAGGTCGATGTGACCGATCGGCACATTGCGAAAATTATTTCCAAGCTACAAGACCTGCCTGGCCAGGATTTGTTTCAATACCTGGATGACGACGGCGAAGTGCGCGACATTACTTCGCAGGATGTGAACGAGTACTTGCGCGAGATAACAGGGGAGGATTTTAGCGCGAAGGATTTCCGGACTTTGGCCGGGACAGTGCTGACCGCGGTGGCATTGAACGCGCAGGAAAAATTCGAAAACAACAAGCAGGCGAAAGCGAACATTACGACCGCGGTCAAGGCAGTCGCTCAGATTCTCGGCAATACGCCCGCGATTTGCCGGAAGTGTTACGTCCATCCGGCAATCTTCGAAAGCTATCTCGGCCGCAAATCAATCGAGGGATTGAAACAGAGGACGGAAGAAGCGCTTGA
>JAJPJU010000190.1 GCA_021324035.1 Spartobacteria bacterium
AAATTCGCGAACCGGACCACCCGGGGACGAGCGACGCTTGATCGCGCGAAGCTGCGGTTTCCGCTGTTCGGGGAGGTCCTTCGGAAAACCGCGATCTCCAGATTTTCGCGCACCCTCGGAACGCTGGTGACGAGTGGCGTGCCGATTTTGCAGGCGCTTAATATTACGCGTGAGACCGCCGGCAATACCGTGATCGCTCGCGCGATTTCGCAGGTTCACGAAAGCGTGAAAGAAGGCGAATCGATCGTGCAGCCGCTCGAGGCCAGCGGCGCATTTCCACCAATGGTGGTGAGCATGATCGACGTCGGCGAGGAAACCGGAAAATTACCTGAGATGCTGTTGAAAATTGCCGGCGTTTATGACGATGAAGTCGACACCTCGGTTGCGGCGATGACGGCGGCCTTGGAGCCGATCATGATCGTTTTTCTCGCGCTTGTTGTCGGCACGATTGTGGTCGCATTGTTTCTGCCGCTGATCAGCATCATTCAGGGATTGCAGCAACAGACCTAAGCGGTAAATCCGAAATTCGAATATCGAAGCTCGAAACAAATTCGAATGACCAAAACTCAAATTTCAAAAGCAGAGTCCGTTTTGAACATTACGGATTCGGATTTTGAATATTGTTTAGGATTTCGGATTTCGAATTTTGAGTTTCGAGGCGGAGCCGCGTTTACCATCATCGAGCTTCTCGTCGTCATCGCTCTGATCATCGTCCTGGCCGGTCTCGTTTTGAGCACGGTCGGCTACGTCCAAAATAAAGGCGCACGCTCTCGCGCCGAAACCGAAATCGCCGCGATGTCCGCCGCGTTGGGGAATTACAAGTCTGATAATGGGATTTATCCGCGGGGAAATGCTGATCTCAGCAATAACACGCCTTACGACACTGATAAGCTCGATGCCCGAACTGCACTGGATCCGTCCACGTATCAGGCTGCTTCATTATTCTTATACAAACAGTTGAGCGGAGACACGAATGCAAACCTGCAACCCGCTGCAGGCGCAAAGACATACTTTCAGTTTAAACCGCAAATGCTCGCCGGCACCCGAGACACAGCTGGTAGTCTAACCGCGGTCACCTTTGTTCGCGATCCATTCGGCAGCAGCTACGGGTATTCCACTGCTTACCAAAATAACCCGAGCACCGGTTACAATCCCACGTTTGATCTTTGGAGCACAGCCAGCCCGACCAGTGGGCCTTCAAATCAGACCCAGTGGATCAAAAATTGGTAATCTGTAGCAGTAGTCTACTTGTGGCGCCTTAGCTGCGCGAGGGCGGATGCCGCCGCACTGACGCTCAGCAAGCTCGTCGCAGCAAACTTGTCACTCGTCACTTGTCACTCGCCACTCTTATTTCGCGTTGGTGTTAATCGTGACTTCGACCCGACGATTTGGACTTTGCCGGTGAATCTCGGCGTCGAATTCGGCCTGGCCGGCGTTCGGTGCTATTGAACGCGGCGGCACGACAAACTTCGTAGATCCGCGCCCACGAGCATCGATCTGTGAAGGATCAATTCCTAGCGCCTGGACCAGATAAAACTTCATATTGTCGGCGCGACGTTGACTTAAATCCGCGTTGTATTCCGAGGTTCCGATCGAATCCGTGTAACCTTCAATCGTAAACGTCGCTTTCGGATTGCGTTTCAAGAGATCGACCAGCTTTTGCATGATGTCCCCTGGCTGGAGCTCGGCGCTGTCGAATGAGAACAGCTGATCTTCCGGCATCCGGATTTTTGTCCCTGAACCAAGTGGTCCCTTCTGCGAAAGCAATTGATCGAGATCGCTAAATCCCGGCGCGCCCTTCTTGTTAGGCCCGGCGCTGTCGCCCGGAAGCTTACTCGTGAATGTATTCGGGCGTTTGATGATGGTGCTGGTGGCCAATTCCGTTCCGGTCAATGCCGGCTGCGGTCGGCCGGAAACCGAGCTGTCATTCAAAGTCGACTGTTCATGAGTGGCATTGGGATTGGTCGAAAGAGTCTGCGCCGTTGTGCGCTCGATCTCGTTCATGACCGACGTGACATCCGCTTGTTCCACTTTTGGTTTGTCGGGAAGCGCGTTACTGATGTCGTCCGGCATTTGAGTGGTGGCCTGAATCTCCTGCAGTAACTTGTCGAACGACTTTTTCTCGTCGGGTTGCTGCTCTTTGGCGTCGTCAGGATTAGGCTTCGCCGCCGGATTGATCTGATCGCCACTCATCTTGTCGATCTGACTCATGTCGACCGGCTTCACCCGAAAAGTCATTGGCTTCTGAGTGTCGGCAAAAACCTGTTCCACCGAGACAAATCGCGTCCGATAAAACCAGATGCACAGGGTGATATGAATGCAGAGCGAGATGATCAGCCCGAACCAGATCCAGCTTCGTTCGGGCGAACCGGTCAACAACGCTTCGTGCTCGATATCATCGATATCGTCAAAATCGGAGACTCTGGCCGCCCTCATTCTTGTTTAAACACCGTTACCGCAGATTGGTTGTCAATCGTCGGACGGTTTAGACAACGCCACCCGCCCGCGTGTTCGCTCAATGAATGCACTTACTGCCTTCCGAATTTCCGCCCCCACCTGCGCTTCTGGCGACACAAATTTTGGAGTAAACCAGGGAAACAGCCCGATCAAATCGTGGGTGACCAGGATCTGGCCGTCGCATTGCTCGCCTGAGCCGATGCCAATCGTCGGAATCGCAATCGCGTGGGTAATTTGTTTGGCGATTTCCGGCACCACGATCTCGAGCACAACCGAAAACGCACCCGCCTTTTCCACCGCGCGCGCGTCGGCGATCAACCCTTCCGCTTCCAATTGGGTTTTGCCTTTCACCTTGTAACCGCCCTGTTCGCGAACTTTCTGAGGCAGCATGCCGATGTGGGCCATAAACGGAATACCGGCCCGCGTGATCGCTTCGATATGAGCGACGTGACTGACACCACCCTCCAGTTTTACCGCCTGCGCCCCGGCTTCGATGAACATTTTGGCCGTCGCGACTGCCTGGTCGGGCGTGTCGAACGTGTGAATCGGCAGGTCGCCGACCAATAGCGCGTTTTTCACGCCGCGAGCGGCTGCCCGGGTGTGGTGTAACATTTCCTCGATCGTGACCTCGGTTGTGTCTTCGTAACCGAGCACGACCATGCCTAACGAATCTCCGACCAGGATGATGTCGATCCCGCTTTCGTCCAACAATCGTGCTGTTGGATAATCGTAGGCAGTCAGCGCGGTGATCTTTTCGCCGCGTTTCTTCAACTCGCGATACTTGTCGACCAGGTTCGTCATCACCAGTTCTCCGCGAAGCGAATCACTGTAGCTGAATCCTTCAATTCCGCGAGTAGCTGTCGCACGGTCTTCGTTTGGTCCGGCAAAACCAGTTCCGGCCGGATCTCGGCCAGAGGTTGCAAAACGAATCGGCGCAAATGCATTCGAGGATGAGGCAATTGCAACTGCTCATTGGTGACGGCTAACTCATCTGCGTAAAGGAGATCGATATCGATCTTGCGCGAAACACTCCCTGCCACGCCGTAGCCAGGCGAAGCCGTGTGATCGTGATCGCGTTTGCGTCCCAGCGATTCTTCAATCCGAATCATATGTTCCAGGAGTTCCGTTGGGTCGCCGTCGTAATCGATTTCCAACACCGCGTTGAGAAATTTCTGCGCACCCGGCTCGCAATTGATCGGCTCAGTTTCATAAACCGGCGAGACCACAAGGTTCTTGTTGCCAACCAGACCGGCGATCGCCTGTCGCGCGCCGCGCAAGTTTGCCATGCGATCGCCAAGATTCGAACCAAGCGCGATACCGACTCTCATAACTTCGAGTTCATTAACACCGCGCTTTAGCGCGGTGCCACCACCTAGGCAAATCTAATAAGCCGTTTAAACGGCTTCACCTTACAGCCGTCGTTAAACACCTGGCCGAAGCCAGGTGTTAACGAAAGTTAAAGTCCCAAAACGTCCTGCATTGAATACAAACCCGCCGGTTTGCCGACGACCCATTCCGCGGCTCGCAGCGCTCCTCTGGCAAAAATTTCACGGCTCCCGGCGCGGTGCGTAAGTTCGAGACGTTCATTTGGTCCGGTGAAGAAAACGGAGTGATCGCCGACAACGTCTCCTTCGCGAATGGATTGGATCGGGACGTCCGATTTGCCCGCTTGCTGTAGAATTTCGCCGAGCGTTTTCGCCGTTCCGCTTGGCGCGTCTTTCTTCTTGGTGTGATGAGTTTCAGTGATCTCGGCAGCGAAATCTTCGCCCAAAATTTCGGCCGCACGGCGAGTCAGCGCGAACAAAGTATTTACGCCGACGCTGAAATTTGAAGCGAAGACAACCGGCAACGATTTCGCGATCTTCTCGATTAATTGCCGTTGCTCTGCGGTGTGACCGGTCGTGCCGATAACGAGCGCTTTCTTATTCTTCGAAGCCGCGGAACAAACTTCGTCGATTGCGTTCGCATTGCTGAAATCGATCGCAACGTCGCAGTTCTGAAGGGCTGTTTCGATGGCGTCGCCCAGATCACATTGCGCGACGACCTCGATCTTCGAATCTTTCCTGGCCAAATCGACAATGGTCCGGCCCATTCGACCTTTGGCTCCAATTAAGCAGAGGCGAACTTTGTTCACCGGTAAATGCCAGTCCAACGCCAGGGAAGCGCCAGTCCGGCTCGGACCTCGCACCCCGGACTCATTTTGATTTTTCGAATTCGTCGAGCGTTTTGCGAAGACGCGCCTGATTGGCTTCGGTCATTTCGCAAAGGGGTAGCCGAACCTCGAACGAAATTGCGCCGCGCCAGGCCAGCGCCGTTTTCGCCGGAACCGGATTTGGTTCGATAAACAAATCTTTGAAGATCCCGCCCATTCTTCGATGCAAAGTTTCGGCCGACTTGAAATCGCCGGACTCGCAAGCGCGCACCAGCGCACAGAGTTCGGATGGAAACAGGTTCGATGCGACGCTTACGACTCCAGCCGCGCCCACCGACATGAAGGGCAATGTTAACCCATCGTCCCCGCTCAAAATTGTAAATTTCTCCGGTAATCGCCGCCGCAGCTCGGCGACGCGATCAACACTACCGCTTGCCTCCTTGATTGAGACAATGTTCGAACAGTTCTGCGCCAAACGCACAACGGTGTCCGCTGCGATGTCGACCCCGCATCGGCCGGGTATATTATAGAGCATCACCGGCAGCTTCGTGGCGGCGGCGATCGCCTTGAAGTGGCGAAACAGACCTTCCTGACTCGGCTTATTATAATAAGGGGCAATCAGCAACGCTCCGTCGGCCCCTGCTTTTTCGGCGAATTTCGCCGCGTCTATTGAATCGCGCGTGGAATTCGTTCCCGCTCCGGCAATCACCTGGCATCGCCCCTTCGCGATCTTGATCGTGCGTTCGATGATTTCATGCTTCTCATCGTGTGTGAGGGTGGGCGATTCGGCAGTCGTGCCAACTGCGACGATGCCCGTGATGCCGGCAGCGATCTGACCCTCAATCAGTTTTTCCAGTGCGGAAAAATCGACCGCGGCGTTGCGAAACGGCGTTACTACTGCAGTGAAAGTGCCTCGGAACATTCGTCAGATTTCCATCGTGCCTTCGAACGCGAACTCAGCAGGTCCGGTCAGGGTCACGCTTGTAAATTTATCCCCGTCTCTTTTGAAATCGACGCTCAATTGGCTGCCACTTTTCACAATGACGTCGATCGGCCCGTTAATCTTTTCGATCGCAGCAAAGATCAGGGCACTGGCGACAACTCCAGTGCCGCAGGCGAGCGTCTCCTCTTCGACACCTCGCTCGTAGGTGCGCATAAAAATTCTGTGCTGTTGGCGTTTTTCAATAAAATTCACGTTCGCGCCGGCGGGAGCGAACATTTCGTGTCGCCGAATCGCCCTGCCCCGTTCAAACACGTGGACGACGTCCGCTCGGGCCACCGGCACCACCACATGGGGCACGCCGCTGTTGATGAAATGCACGCGAGTGTCTTCACCATCGACTTCGATCGCGACGTTCAGCCGCAAATCCTTCAGCTCGCTCATTTGCAACGTGACCAGTTCGTCCCGCAGCTCTCCACGAATCAGGCCCGCCGGCGTTTGAAATGAAATATTCGATGGCGCATCGGCGACTTTGTGTGCAAAACGAGCGAAGCAACGCGCGCCATTCCCGCACATTTCGGCTTCGCCACCGTCGCGATTGTAATAGCGCATGCGAAAATCCGCGCCGTTGGAGCCTTGCTCCAACAGCAGAATTCCGTCTGCGCCAACGCCACGGTGCCGATCGCAAATCCGGATGATTTGCTCGGGCTGCAAACGCACTTTGCCGGCGCGATTATCGATCATTACGAAATCGTTGCCGGCGCCGTTCATTTTGGTGAACCGCAGCATGTTGAGAGTCTAGCGGCGGCTTCGTCACTTGTCATCCCGAGCGAAGTCGAGGGATCTCTAGATATTTCTAAAATTTGCCGTTTATTTCCCGCGGCTATGCATAGGCTCGCTGTCCTTTTTTCCATCTGTTTTGCCGCCAATTCCGCCAGCGCGGACGGCCTGAACTCACTTATCCTCGATCAAGTGCACAGAATGCCGAGCGGCGGCAAATATTCGACGTCCCACGTGGCAAAAATAAAACTGCAATCCTCCGCTCATTTTGAGTCCGGAAAATTCTTCGTTATTCCGACCAAGCCGTACGTAAGTTTTTGCTCGGGCGCGACCTATCTAGTTTTCATTAGAACGATCGAGCAATTGCGGGACAGCGGCCAATTGAAGCTCGACTACGCAACTCTCAACCAATTGATCATTCGCGATCAACATGACGGCGAAGGGGTGTGGGGACGCTGGAATGCAAACGGCCCCGGCACAGCGCGACTGTTTTATGAACTCGGACTCGGACGCAACTTCACCGATTTCGAGCAAGCCCAACCCGGCGATTTCATGAAGATTTTCTGGAACAATAACGTGGGCCGGCGCGAAAGCGGTCACTCAGTGATCTTTCTCGGCACAACCCAGCATGCCGACGGCGAATACGTCCGCTTCTGGTCGAGTAATATCGGAATGGGCTACGGCGAAAAGGAAGTGCCACGCTCGAAAATTGCCAACGCAATCTTTTCGCGGTTGGAAACGCCCGCGAATCTTGCGCGAATCAACAATGCGCCGGCGACGGACAGTTATTTGGGGTCGTTACTTCGCAAGAACTCGAATTTCGCCGAGGCGCGGCAGAAGTGCGGCATTTAAAAGCCCGCATTTTCATTTAGCGATTTAACGATTTAGCGAATGGATCGCTTCAGCGTTCGCGTGCGCAAAAGCGCTCACCTTTTCGATCATCTCTGATTTATCGCCGTGTTTGGCGATGAGATCGACAATCGCGCTGCCAACCACGACAGCGTCCGCATGTTGCGCCACTTCCCGAGCCTGGTTCGGATTTGAAATTCCGAATCCGACGGCGATTGGAAGGTTCGAATGTTCCCTCAGCGTAGCAATTTTCTCGGCCAGCGAGCCCGCAATCGATGCTTGCGCACCAGTGACACCCTCGCGCGAAACATAGTACAAAAATCCTTGGGCGCTCTTCGCGATTCGATCGATTCGATCCGGCGGGGTCGTCGGTGCGACCAGTCGAACGTGAATCAAGCTTCCGGAACTTGACTGCTTTAAGCAGTCAAGTTCCAGCGTGTCTTCCTCCGGAGGCAGATCGAGAATCAGCAATCCGTCGACGCCCGCCGTTTTCGCTTCGCTGTGAAATTTATCGACGCCGAATTGAAAAATCGGATTCAAATAGCTGTAGAGCACGATCGGGATCTGCGATTTCGCCCGGATTTCACGGACGCAATCGAACACACCTGCAATCGTTGCGCCGGCCGTGAGCGCACGCTGCGCCGCGAGCTGATTAACAATTCCATCAGCGAGCGGATCGGAAAAAGGCAGCCCGAGCTCGAGCAAGTCCGCCCCTGCCTTCTCCAAAGCGAAAGCAATATCGACGGTTCGGCGAAGATTTGGATCCCCGGCGCAAATGTATGGAATGAATGCTTTGCGCTTGTCTTTTCGCAGCCGCTCGAAGCAATTGTCGATCCGGTTTTTCACTTGTAACGTTCAACGTCGAACGTCCAATGCTCAACGTCCAACGCCCAATGGTAGAAAAAGAGAGAACGCTTACGGTTAATGAGATCTACGAATCGATCCAGGGTGAAAGCACTTGGGCCGGCGAGCGGTGTGTCTTTGTCCGGCTGACGTTCTGCGATCTTCGCTGCAA
>JAJPJU010000046.1 GCA_021324035.1 Spartobacteria bacterium
GGTTAACAGTTCCCTTGAGTAGTATCTGCGACGAGGTGCACCCAGCTCGGAGTATAGCCGCATCAATTTGACTGAGAGATCGGATTTAGCATCGCTGTTTAGCAAGCGGAAAAAATCTGGTCCCTGTCGTTTTTTCCGATACTATTAGGCATCGCGGTGGTTAAATGACTGCAAAGTCGGAGGAGGTTCGTATGAAAAAATGTGACTGGATTCCGAAATTGATGGTGTTTCTCCTCGCCGGAGCGAGTCTCGGTCTGGCCCCGAAATCGATGGCCGGAACGGGTGCCGAGTATGCTCGAAGCGAATTGATGGGCAACAGCGGCCTGGCTATTTTTCGCGAAGCAGACTACGGAAATCAAAACGGCTTAAGCGTCTATCTCGATGGAATTCCGGTAACCACGCTATCTCGAGGGGAAGGTTACAGAGCGATCGTTCGTCCCGGTCGCCATATTTTGACAGTAGCCAATACGCCATCTCCTTACGGAAAAACCCGCTTCACCAATCGGACGATCCATTTAGCGCCGGGTCAAAATTACGCTTTCACCGCGATTTGGGACGTCGAGACGATCACGCTGGAAGATGGCGGCTACCAATATCACGGCTTCTATCGTTGAAGCTGGTCAGGTCGAGTTAAAGACCGCAGCCGGCCGTTAGCACTTTCTTTGCGCCTGAAGTCTGAGTTTCGTAAACACTGATTTCGTCGCCTTCGTAATAGGCCGAGCGCAGAACGATATCGATTTTTCCATCGCCGTTGAGATCCAACAGCGCGGCGATCTCGAATTTGTTAGGCGCACTGTCCGGTTTGGCCTCGGGATAAAATTCGCCGTCTACCAGCTCGGTCTTGGTCTGACCGTCTGCTACTCGCTCGATCATCACGAACGAATAAGTGTTCGGACTGGATTCGTCCGGAATCTTTTCGCCATCTTTGTAATGTGTTGCCGAGATCACGAACTCGTCCCGCCCGTCGCCATCGAGATCAACGCTCACAATCTTGGTGATGTGTACAACCGGATCTTTGATGCCCCGGTCGCGTAAGAATTCGCGAACAACATCGACATGGCTCTTTTGGTTCGGGTCGGCCAGTTTTGGTTTTCGCGGAAGGGGATTCCAATTCGCTGAAAATGCGACCGCGCCTTGTTTGATCTTTCGCGGGCTCAACTTCACTACCGGCCTGTCCGGGCACGGCTCGTTACGAGTATCAAGCTTCACCACCGAGACGGTGCCAACGTTTCCCAACACACCAAACACCGTCAACTTCGTGCCCGACTTAACCGACTCTGTGGCGTCGGTTGGCTCGATCCACTTTCCGGATTCGATCGCGCCCACCAGATAACCGTAATGCACATCGATAATCGGGAACGTGTCCGCGTTTGCGTCCACACAGAATGCGATGGCTGCAGCGGCGATGAGAAATCGAATGCTCACGAAATCGCGCCGAACGCGAGCCCAAGACCATAAGTGACTGCGGCCTCGATCACTCCGACCATTGTCATTTCAAATCCAGACGCCCACCACGACCGCAATGTGATCAATGATTTAACCGCGCCCACCGCAAAATGAGCAATAATGCTGATTGCGAACGCCCAGATCACAGCCGCCATTCCGCTCATGAAGAAAAACGGGATGATCGGAATGAACGCGCCAATGGCCGTCGAAATCGCAGCCGAAGCGGAAGATTTCCACGGCGACGGAAATCGATGTTCGGATAATCCGAGCTCGCTCTGGGCCATCGCCTGCACGAGTTGATCAGGATTTTCACCGAGTCGCTCGGCCATTCGCTGCGCTTCTTCGGGATTAAACCCTTGCAGTTGGTAAAAGAGCGACATTTCCTCGATCTCTTCCTCCGGGTTTTCTTCTACCTCTTCTTTTTCCCGGGCAATCTCGGCCTCGTACACTTCCGCTTCACTTTTGACGGCGAGATATGCACCAGCGCCCATCGACAGACTGGACGCGATCATTCCGGCAAGACCGGAAATCAGGATGTAATGCTGTTGATTATTCGTTGCGCCGGCGACGCCCGAGACGATCCCGAACACCGCGCCAAGTCCGTCGTTTACTCCATAAATTGCATCCGCGACCCAGCTTCCTCCACGTCCGTGCCAACGTTCGCGTTTCAAGATCGTATCGAGCACGGCGCGTGGACCGAGTTGTGGCACCATTGATTGCAAGGCGCGGGCGTGGGCTTTTTCTTCCAACGCGCTCTCGCGCAGAAAATCTTTCACATCCTCTTCGCCGGCCAATGTGCGATCACGTTGATCACGAAATTCGGCCTCGTGCTTTTCCTCGGCGGCTTCCATTCGGCGAATCGCGATGTCTGTTCCGAGCGCGCGATTGAGCCAATGCTTTAGTCGCCGGCCTAACGAATCGGGGATTGTCGGAACCGGTTCGCCCAAATCGGCCAGCTTTTTCTCCCAGCGCCGCGCGTGACGCTCTTCCGCCTCAGCCATACGCAGAAGGATTCCTTTGCGTTTCTCATCCAATTCGCGTCCGGCAAGTTCGCGATAAACTTCGGCCGTTTCGACCTCCGCGCACCAGTTGCGCTTCACGACCTCGACTTTTTGGCGCCGATCTTGTTGTTCGCCGGAGTCCGTGTTCGTTTTCATCGCGCGCACTCAGGTTCGATTGGGGATGTAATTGGCTGCATCGGCTGGGATCTCAATTGCTGGATTGTGATAATGAGCGCGACCGAACCGATGATCAATACGGCAGCGACCAGTGTCCGCAACGTGACAACTTCGTGTGCGAAAAATGCGCCAAGCAACACCGCGACGACCGGATTCACGTAGGCGTAGGTTGCGACTTTTGCCGGATCACAATTGCGCAGCAGCCAGAAATAAGCGGTGTAACCGACGATCGCGCCGATCAACACGAGGTAGGCAAATGCGCCAAGTGAAAGGGACGTAACTTTGGCAAGATGGAAATTGCTGGCCTCACCGGCGGCGAATCCCACCAGCATCAAGAGCAGACCGCCGCAAATCATTTGTTGAGCGGCGGCGAAAAATGGAGACGCCACATGTTTGGCGGAGCGCGAGTAGATCGAACCGGCAGACCAAATAAACGACCCTACCAGCAAAATCGACATTCCGATCGCGGCGCGACCGCCGTTTGAGATCCGCAATTCGGGTCCGAGCAAAATTGCCACGCCAACAAATCCGCCGGCCAATCCGAGCCAAACAATTCCACTCGGTCGCGGGGTCATTCCAGCCATCCAGGCGAGCAATATCATATAAATGGGAACGGTTGCGACGATCAGGCTTGCCAGTCCCGTTTCGACAAATTTCTCCGAGATTGTTACGCCGCCGTTGCCACCAAGAAGAAGGCAAGCCCCGATAATGAGCGACGTTCTCCAGTCCGACCACGTTGACTTTAATGGACCCTGCAGACGTGCAATCCCCAACATGATCACGCCGGCCACGAAAAAGCGCGTGCCCGCCATCAGGAATGGCGGAATCGATTGGATGGCGAAAAAGATTGCGAGATAGGTCGAGCCCCAGATGACGTAAAGCGCCGCAAATGCCGCGACGATTTCGATTCTGCGTGGCCCGGTCATCAAAAACACTTACGCGAACCGGATCAATGTTCCAGTCGCGCAAGAGCTTCGCTGGCTTCAGAGAATTGTGGATTAATCGCGAGAGCGCGCCTGTACCATGACTTCGCCTCATCCTGCAACCCCGCCTGGGCGCAGTGATCGCCCAGTCTCAGCAACGGAAATGTGTAGAGTGACACGATCGACGCTTCAAAAGTTTCCATCCGCGCAGTGCCCGGACGCGGTGGATGACATCCCTTGAGCAACTGTTCGTTGTCCGAAAGCAGTTTTCCCAAATCGCGCTGCTGCGATTTCGGCAGAATATCGTCCAGTAGACCTTGCTGGTAAGGCCAGTAATTCGCGTCAAGACTGTGATCGCCTCCGAGCGTCCCGGCAAAAGCAAAACTTCGACCGGGATTGGCTTCTACAAGCACTTTCAAATTTTTCGTTTCGCGATCGTAGCGATCGAATGGAATAACAAGGTCGGGATGTTGTTTTCGCAATTGGTCGACGTACCACTCGCCTAACAACATCGGCAGGGCGACAAGAGTAATGTCACCGCCGACGTGCTCCACTTTTTGCAAATAGATGAGAGGAAAAACAAATGCATCACCGGCGACGAGTAAAATTGAGTGAGGTTTTGCTTCCGCCAGCACGTCTTCAGCAAAATTACGCGCGATAAAGTTTCGGCTTTGATCAATCCGGCCATAATTCAGCGCGACCATCCCGATAATCGCAATGAGACAAGCGGTAACGATCGCCAATGAAGAAAAAGCCGGCAACCAGCGTGCGAGCATCTTTGTAATCCACAAAACACCAAAAGCCATCAACGGGGCGAGGATGACTTGCGAGACCAGGAAGAAGCGTCCCAGGACGAACAGTGCCGCGGGCGCGCTGTGGAGATTCAAATTCGTGATCCAGATAAAGAACGGCCCTGAGAATAAAAAGGCCAATGCGCTAAACCAAAAGTACCAGCGGCGTGATTGGTAAGCCGCAATCGCTCCGGCGCAAATCAGAATGCCCGCCAGCCAACCGAACGAGACGAATAGTGCAGCGAGCCGCGGCCAGGGCGCGCCCCCGGTGTAACCAGGTGTGCTCACGAGATGCGTGGATCCATAACTCCTGCGCAAAACCAATCGGATGAGATCGTGGAATGACGAAATGTTTCCCCAACTGTGGACGGGGTGCCGCGCCGACGCCCAAAGAACATAAAGATACGGCAGCAGTCCGATTACAAAAACGACAACGGCGATCAGCAAAATGCCAGGGCGGGCGAGCAAGACGTCGCGCCGCAGCCAAAGCACAAAACAAAACGCCGGACCCAGGAGCACGATCGTTTGATGATTCGTGAGCGCGAGGCCGGCGACGAAAAACGCCGCAATCAAAAAAAGACTACGGTCTGATTGCTCGTGCCATTCGACGAGCAGCAGAACCAAGACTGCTGCGAGCAGGTTGTTCAACGGAAATACTTCTGCTGCGAGCGACCATTCCCAAAAA
>JAJPJU010000086.1 GCA_021324035.1 Spartobacteria bacterium
CCGCCCACTTCGCCGTTGCTTTTCTTGATCGCCATACTCACGTCGGCAATCGACAGGTTGTAAGCACGCAATTTCGCGGGATCCACAGTCACCTGGTATTGCTTGACGAATCCCCCGATGGAGGCCACCTCAGCGACGCCTTCAACCGAGGTGAGCTGATATTTCAAATACCAATCCTGCATTGAGCGCAGCTCGGCCAGATTGCGCTCTTTCGAGTTGAGCGAATACATAAACGCCCAGCCAACGCCGGTTGCGTCCGGTCCGAGCGACGGCGCCACGTTCTTCGGCAAGCTCGCGCCTAACGAGCTGAGATATTCAAGCACTCGGCTGCGCGCCCAATACGGATCGGTCCCGTCTTCAAAAATAACGTAAACGAACGAGAAGCCGTAAAACGAATAACCGCGGACGACTTTGGCCCGTGGGACCGAAAGCATTTTTGTCGTGATCGGATACGTGACCTGGTCCTGGACAATCTGTGGCGCCTGGCCTTCCCAAGGCGTGTAAATGATCACCTGCGTGTCCGACAGATCAGGAATGGCATCGAGCGGGATATTTCGAATCGCAAAAATTCCAGCCAGCACGAGCGCGATCGTCACAAGCAGAACGAAGAACTTGTTTCGTAAGGAAAAATCTATGATGGCGCTCAGCATTTTGCTTCTAACGTTGAGGTGCAGTTGCAGCGGGTAACGGCGATGCCACCACCGTGCTTTCTTTCTCGGTGGATTTTGGGATCAGCGTCATGCCGCAGATCGGGCATTTACCGGGATGATTATAAGTGATGTTCATGTGCTCGGGCATCGGGCACGAATATTCGGTGGGGCAAACATATTCGGCGGAAACCGCTGCCTCGGGGGCGGATGGAATTGGCGAAACCTGCGACTCCTTCGCGCCTGCATGTTCAGCATGTTCCGCCGGCGAAACTGAGGCGCTTGGACTCAGCATTTTTTGGATCGCTTCTCGCAGCTGACTTTCCGAATCGAGCATGAATTGACCCGACGTGACCACACGCTCGCCTTCCTTCAATCCGCTCAAGACCTGATAGGTATCGTTTTCTCCGCGCGCTCCGATCGTTACTGTGCGCGGGTCGAATTTTCCGTTCTCCAAGGCGACGAAGACCGTGTTCTTATCTCCGCTCCGCAACACTGCGGTGTCTGGCACGAGCAGCGCTTCCGGTTCCAATTCAGCGCGTATCTCAACCGTCGCAAACATTCCGGGCTTCAGAAAAAATCCCGGATTGTGAAATTCCATTCGGACGCGGGCCGTCCGCGTTTTCTCGTCGACTGTTGGGTAAATGTACGTGACGCGTCCGCGAAATTTTCTATCGGGCAGATAGGACAAGCTAACTTCCGCTTCCTGTCCGAGTTTCAGCAAAGCGAGATCCTGCTCGTAGATTTGCGATTGCACCCAAACGATGCTGAGATCGGCGAGTCGGTACAATTTCATTCCCGCGTCCACCATCTGGCCCTTCACCGCCATTTTTTCGACAACGATTCCGTCAATCGGCGCGTCAACCCGCAACGTTCTCTGCGGCTGCCGCGTTTTCTCCAATGCTGCGATCTGATCTTGCGAGATATCGAAAAGCTTTAACTTTTGTAACGCACTCCCTTTCAGACCGGAGCCGCCAGTTTGATTTAGGGCTAACACGTATTCGTTTTGTGCGCTGTAAAGGTCGGGCGAGTAGATATCGAAAAGCGGCTCACCTTTGTGCACCTGCTTGCCAGTTGAATCGACATAAAGGTTCTCGATCCAACCTCGAAACTTCGTGGTCACATCGGCGAGCGCAGTTTCGTTGTAATCAATGGAGCCGACCGTACGAATCACACGACGCAGCGGACCTTTTGTTACCGGCGCGACGCGCACACCCATCTTTTGGACCGTGACAGGATCGACCGTGATCGTTTGCGATTCGTCTTCACCTTCGTAGACCGGCACCATGTCCATGCCCATGCTGTCTTTGCGCGGCGTTTGACTGATCTCGCCGAGCATCATCGTCGATTTGTAGTATTTGATTTTGCGACTGCCGGTTGATTGTCGATCTTTGGTCGCAGTTTCTGGCTGCTTGCGTGAACAGGAAGGTACAAGGCTCAGAACGAGCGCTGCACAGATTAGTTGAATGAGTATCGATTTCATTTTTTCACCTCAATGTTTCGCCCGATGATTGCATCTAGTTCAGCGAGCGCCGCTTCGTGGTCAGCGAGATGATTTAGCGCCGCCGACTCCGCATCTTGTAAGGTGCGGCGAGCGGTGATGAGCTCCAAAAATCCACCAGTATTGGATTCATAGGCGGCCCGACTCGCTTCCACAGTTTGACGCGCAACCGGGAGAATGTTGTTCGAATAGAGCTCGTATTGAGTAGCCGACGTCTGGATCTTCTTAACCTGGTCTCGCACGAGACCGAACATTTCCGTGCGAGTCGCGTCGAATTCGTGCTGCGCAGTTTCCAAAGTTTTCCGGGCTTCCAGAATTCCTGCGCCGTACTTCTTCGGGTTCAAAAACGGGAGGGGAAACGACACACCGACATCGACTTCGCTGACACCCTGGGCTGCATCGTTGTAGCGCTGAGTTTTCACATTAAGCGCCGGATCGGGAAACCATTGGCGGTTGGCGAGTTCCAGCCGAAATCGTTCCGCGTCAATTCGGTCCTGCGCTCGTTGCATTTCCGGACGCAGCGCCAGAGCGATTGCCTGGAGTTTTTGCAACGAGAGAGCTTGTTCCGTGAAGCTAAGCGAACCGGACAGGTCGAGCGGCGCTTGCGCTGGCCGGTTCATCAACACGTTTAGGGCCGATTGGGCCTCGGAGATTTGACGCTCGAGATCGGCGCGCGCTTCCAACAACTTTGCGGCATCCGTTTGCGCAATGAGCACGTCTGCTTGAGTGGCCGCGCCCGATTCGTAGCGGCTGCGGCTGATCTGGGTGAATTGCTCCAGCAGGTCGCTATTGCGTTGATTGACTTCGAGTTGCGAGTAGCCATTCGCCAGACGCGCGTAGGCGACTCGTGCGCGCATAACAACATCGAGTTCGGTGCGCCGAAAATCTTCGAATGTGGCCCGCGCTTCGGCGGTCGCAGTGCGCCCGCGACTGAGATTTTTGCCCGATATCGGCAGCTCCTGCTCCAACATCGCGGTCTGATCCATGAACGAGTTCGGTGGGATGTTGACCGAGCGTTCGACCCTGAAATCACCGCCTGCGCGTAAATCTTCCCACGCTCGCGCTTGCGGAACCCGCGCCTTCATAGCCTCCCATTTCGCCCGGGTGGCTTTCAACGCTGGATTTTCTTGGAGCACAACGGAGATCAACTCGCGTTGTGTCGTCGGACCACTAGAAAACGGCTCAGCATTGCCGGTTTCTCCGGCCTTCGTTGTTGAAATTAAAGTTAAATAAAAAAGTAATCGGTAAATTGTTTTCATCTGAATTGGTTAAGGTGGTTTGAACGCCTGACGTGCCTGTAAATAGGCACACCACGGGTGTCAGACCCTGCCAATCAGATGAGTCGAATGCAGAGAAGCGCGAGCATTTCGGGCGAATGCCGTGAATGCTCGGCAACAGAGAAACCGCAAACGTCGGTCGCCCGCGGTTGTTCGATATTTCCGGTCGGAACAACTGCAGCTAACGCGACAAAATTGTTTTGAAGAGAGCGCGTCGTAGCAAACGGCTGCGCCGGCGTTCCGGTCTTCTTATGTGATATCTCGCAGCAAGATTTTTTTGCGCAGCACGACCGTGCACACACCTTTTGGCTCGTGGTATTTACCAAAATGCATGCCGACGACACCGAGTGTCCCGATACGACGAACATGGCCGCGATCAGGGTCAGTGAAATCGTAGTTCTGCTAAACATCAGCTGCTTTGTAGCACCTCTAAGACCGCGCGTCGAGGCGGGCGTTCGATTTTTGCGCCCGAAAGCAAGAAACGCCCATTCTTCGACAAAAACGGCGCAATTGGGTCAGGCTGCCAGCAGAATTGCCAGCAACGGCAAACGGCAGTGAAAGAGCTTGCGCGAGCAGTCGCCGCGTTCGCTTGATTACTGAGGTGTAAGCTGCTTCAGTCCGGAAAAATACAGGGGAAGACAGCGCCGAAAGCTTTCTGCGCCGCGATGTTCTCTTGTTTGCTCATTGCTTGCTCGTTCTTTCCAGAAACTCCTTTAGGACAACCGCCTCATTGTGCTCTTGATCGCGTGCTCCGTAGATCAGAGTAACGGGTCCTTTTTTAGCCTTACTCTTTAATAACTCGAGCTGATCGGCGTGATGTTTGAGCTCTGTTTGATAACGTCCACGGAAGCTTCGCCACTTCCTCGGATCGTGCCCGAACCATTTCCGAAGCTCGGTGCTGGGAGCAATGTCTTTCAGCCACAGATCAACCTTTGCCTTTTCTTTTGTCAAACCTCGCGGCCAAAGCCTGTCAACCAGAATACGCTTGCCATCATTCTTCTCCGGTTTTTCATACACCCGCTTGATTTTTAGTTCATGGCTCACTCTTAGTTCGACCTCAGTAGCCGGAAAACTCCTCCGTGCGAATATTGTCATCGTTGACTCCTGATTCGCTCAACGTCTTACGCATCGCGCCTACCATTCCCCGCGGGCCCGCTATGTAGTAAATAGGAAGCATCAAATCATTGATGTA
>JAJPJU010000220.1 GCA_021324035.1 Spartobacteria bacterium
CCTTTTTGACCAGTCGCGGGAACGCCAATCGTGTATGCGTTATTATTGTTGGCCGGCTGACCAAAACCAACCACTCCGAGAATGACTGTTGCCGCGATGAGGGCCGGAGCAAAGAGCCGGCGAGTGATCATAGACTTAGGAAAAGGCATAAAGACGGCAACTTGGTTGAGATTAGCGGTGAGCAGCCACCGTTACGCCATAAATCTTACGGCAAAATTGTGGCGTGCGGCAACTGCTTCTCGTTTCCGATTCGCAATCGCCGGGAAGGCCGGATGGAACAGACGCGATCTGAGGAGAACGACGCACCGGCGTTCTTAACGCTGCGCTGCCAGCGGGTCAAATAATTTCCTGCCTGGGACGTAAAATCTTCCCCATCCCGAATAATTTGACGGCAACTTCGGCAGTTTTAATTGCGACCCTGTGTTGCCAGGGTTGTCGGAGCCGAGCCACACCCGCGCGGACAAGGCGTCGGTGTGGGAGTTGGGGTTGGGGTCGGTGTTGGGGTCGGGGTCGGCGTCGGAGTCGGAGTCGGAGTCGGACTTGATTGAGGAGTTGGGGTTGGGGTCGGAGTTGGAGTGGGCGTTGGCGTTGGACTTGATTGAGGAGTCGGTGTCGGCGTTGGTGTCGGTGAAGGCGTCGGCGTGCTTAAGACGGTGCCCGACTTCGATTTCACAAGCGCGACATCAATCGCATCGATAAATCCGTCGGCGTTTACGTCTTCGCGGAGATTCGATTGAGTCAGGGTATGCCCTGACTGCGATTTGGTTTGGGCCACATCAATAGCGTCGACAAAGCCGTCCGCGTTCGTGTCCCCGATCAAGAAGCCAGCGGCAACCGAAACATTTCCGGTATTATTTAGAGCGTCGACGACGTTATCGAGCTCGATGTTCAAGGTCTGTCCGTTGGTCACGCCAGTCAGATTCAAAGTACACTCATTCGAATTCGGGCCAGCAATCACGCTGCCGTCAATCGTTGCAGCGGTGCCGCAATTGGTCACATCGTTGGCAAAGTTAAACACAATCGAATAACTGTCGTTTGGCCCACCACGCCGGCATTCAATCGCAGACTTCCCAGTCAGCGGTAAATCGAGATCAAATGTTCCGGCCGATCCATGCGTCATGCGCGACGCGGCACTAAGCAGCGGCGGAACAGTTGCAGAATAAACTTCGATAAGCGTCTGATCGATGTTTTGGGTTATCCACTGATAACCCGCCGCCCAGCAAACGGAATCAGAAGGACATGCCACACCCGACAAGGCGTTGAATTCGCCTGAAACCTGCATGCCGCTGGGCGATGAGACAATCGACCAGCCATTGCCATCCCAGTGGATTGTGAAAGTACCCGAACTCTGGGTTCCGACAGCCCAACAATTCGAAGCTGAAGGACATGACAAACCAGACAGCCAGGAGAAGTCCGGGCCACTTAATGGCATCACAGACCACGATATGCCGTCCCATCGCTCAATCAGACTTTGAGTCGATCCTCCCGAAGGAGTCTCGTATCCAACCGCGAAACATTCCGAAGAGGTCGGGCAAGCCACCGAGTTAAGCGAATTTTGCAAACCGACATTCGATGAGCTCGCTACGGTCCAGGACGTTCCGTTCCAGTGTTCGATAAGCGTGAAAGTGGGTGTTCCTGAGTTGATAGAAGAGTTTGCGGACGTCCCGAACGCCCAACAATCCGATGCCGATACACAAGTTACGCCGCCTAAGTTATTCACCGCAGCGCCGGGATTTTGCGCCGGCACGATTGTCCACGACGTTCCGTCCCAGTGTTCGATCAATGCGCTACTCGCGGAAACGCCGACGGCCCAACAGTTGTTCGTCGAAGTACAGGCGACACCATTTAAGTCGGCGTTACCGTCAGGGCTGTTTCCGGGCGATGCTACTTCCGACCACGAGGTCCCATCCCAATGCGCAGCCAACGTCTGATCGTTGGTATTCGTTTCGGAATAACCCACGGCCCAACAGTCCGATGAGGCGACGCAGGTTACCTTGGTCAAGACGTGATAAAGCGGGGTTGTAAAAGGCACGTAGACTCTCGTCCAGGCAGCGCCGTCCCAATGTTGAACAGACGAATCAGCAAAAGAGTCCTCTCCGACTGCCCAGCAATTTGTGACGGACGTGCAGGCAACATCATTAAAATTGGTGCGGGTACCGCCACCAACCGCCGCGGGCGCTTCGACAACCGACCAATTGTTGCCGTCCCAACTATCGGTCAACACCGACGGGAAGCCGCTGGAGCCAACCGCCCAACACTGAGACGAGGACGAACATGCTACGCCATTGAGCGATGTGTACTGCGCTGTGTTGCTAGTGGGTCCTGGCTGAAGGGTCCACTTAATCCCATTCCATCGGTCGATGATTGATTGACCGCTCAAGTCATACCCAACGGCCCAACAATTGGAACTCGACGTACAAACGATCGAACTAAGATAGTTAGTGAGATTAATATTAGCGGTTGGCGTTGGCACCACAGTCCAGGCCTGGCCATCCCAGTGCTCGGTAAATGGTTGTTCGATTGAATTATTGTTTTGATCAAAGTTTCCGCTGTCGTTGAATCCAACTACCCAGCAGTCGTTGGTGGAAACACATGTTACATCCACCAAAAGGTTGCTCTGGTTTGCCATGGCATTAGGCGATGCAACGATCGACCACGCAACGCCATCCCAATGCTCGGTCAGTGTTTGATCGTTCGTCCCGTTAAAATAATAGCCTGAGGCCCAGCAGTCCGAACTCGAGGTGCAAGCCACTCCATTCAGAACATTCAACTGGGTTGTGCTCGCATCAGCGGAAGTCACGGCGGACCAACTGCTCCCATCCCAGTGTTCTACAAGGGTCTGGGTAATGTGGTCTTGAAATCCGGTCCTGAAACTTCCAACAGCCCAGCAATCCGCTGGCGAAGCACATGTAACTGCGTACAGATGGTTATCTCCGGTGCTGGGATTCGGCGAACTCACGATTGACCAAGAGGTTCCGTCCCAATGCTCGATCAGCGTCTTATACGTTGTTCCGACCGGAGCTGAGCCGACCGCCCAGCAACTCGATGACGATGTGCAAGTAACACCCTGCAAACGACTGTCTTCGGCAAATCCTCCATTCGTTGGATTCGGCGATGTTACGATGTTCCAGGACTGACCGTCCCAATGCTCAATGAGCGTCTGAGCGATACCCGCCGGATTCTTGTAATACCCTACTCCCCAACAATCCGCGGCCGATGAGCAACTTACCCAATATAGCGTTTGCTCTGTCGGATTCGGTGAATTAACGATCGCCCAGCCCGGACCGGAGCTTGTCTTAGGAGAAGGCGACGCTGGCCCTTTTCTCTTCGGCGTTCCGCTAACCCCGGCGACTCCCAGGGAGATCGAGACCACAACCAGAAAGGCACCGACGAGCGCGCGCGGGGTAAAATAGCCAGACTTCTGAGGGGAAACTCGCATAACGAGAATTCATTTTTACGCCACAAAACATCGAATTCGCAAGAAGTTTTTCCTTTCGAGCCGGATAAAGAATTCCGACCGGCAACGACTTCTCGAAGTTGCGAAACCTTATTGAGCTCGAGACGGCTTCCGCGGTTTCGATCTCGGCCCCGACGAAGCCGGTTTCGCGGGAGATGACGACGAGTTCAATACCGTCCCCGATTTGGATTTCACCAGCGCGACATCGATCGCGTCGATGAATCCATCAACGTTGACGTCTTCACGGAAGTTCGACTGAGTGACGGCATGACCTGATTCCGATTTGGTTTGCGCGGTATCGATGGAATCGACGAAGCCGTCGGCGTTGGTATCGCCGACCAGGACCCCCATGGTTGCGGAGAAGGTGCCAGCGTTCGAGTTCGAATCAGTGACTCCGGTTAGCGAAACGGTTACGTGCTGACCGGTTGGAACATTCACATCCACCGAACACTGATTGGAGTTCGGTCCTGCAGTCACAGTGCCGCTGCTGGGAACGCCGCAACTGGTCACTGCGTTGGTAAAGGTGAACACCATTTTATAGGCATTGTTCGTTCCACCGCTGCGACATTCGATTGCGCTGCCGCTGGTGATATCGAGATCGAAGGTGCCGGCCGATCCGTGCGTCTTGCGCGAAACGGCATTCGTCAGGTTCAACAACGGCGCTGAAGGTAGCGGCCAAACATAAGCGCCGCGACTCCGCGTCCAAACCGAAAGCGCGGTGTTGCCGCGGTCGATCTGCATGTCCCAAATCATCGCGTGCGGCAAACCGTTGTCGAAGCGATACCAGGTCGGCGAAGCTGCCGTGACGTCGTTGGTGTAATAAAGACCCCAATCAGTTCCGGCGAAGATTTGCTGTGGGAATTTCGGATTCGCGATGATCGAATCGACCGGAATGTCGGGAAGATTTCCGGTTTTGTCTGTCCAAGTGAACGTCGCGCAATCTGCGGTGCAGACGACCCGGAAAACGTGTCCCGGCGTGGTCGGCGTGTTGGCATTGAATCCGCCGACCGAAGCGTAACCGATCGGCGAAGTGGTAGTTGTTGGATCCATCGCCACATCGAGAACCGGCCGATTCGGAAGAATGGCATTTCCGCCCGTTAAATCGACCCAGGTTGCGATTCCGCCGGTAGCGAGCGCATGTCCGTATTGAACGTTGCCGTCATTCGTGCCAACCATCGCGCGCGTTTGATCCAACGGTTCGAACGCGAGCTGATTAATATAGGATCGATCAGCGAGCGTTCCCTTCACCAGACTCATGCTTACGGGAGCCCAGGCGTTACCGGATGTAAGAGTTTCCCAAACGCGTGTTGTGCCCACAATCAAATGTCCGCAACCACTCGGCGGACAATCGGTGAGCGGATTGCCTGGCGTGCCTTTGTAAATTTCGTAAGGAAGGACAAACGACTGTGTGTCTGGTGCAATCGGATTAGTCCACGGACTCGAATCAGGCACCCAATTCGCATTCGGTGCGGTGCAATCGCCTAACGTGTTGTCGCAATAATTTAGTTGGCCGCCGTTGTTCCCCTGCCAAAAACGTCCGCCAACCGGATCGATGCGGGCAAAGAAACCATCACCGCCCATTCCCATCTGCCACTGGACCGGGCCGGTCGGTGTACCGGAAAAAGTGACGGAGCTCGCACCATTGTCCTGTGCACCACCGTTTGCCTGGGGCGCAGCGGACGTCGCGAAATTCGCGCTTATGTCGCCTGAATAGAATTCAATCGTGTTCAAACCGTTATCCATGTTGAACCAGGTCGGCTTGGTAGCTCCGTTTGCAGCGTTGGCGTTCGTTGTTGCGTAAACACCGCCATCGCTGCCCACCAGCAAAGTGCTCGATGAGCCCGGCAGGAACGCCAACGCGTGCTGATCAACGTGAACGACTTCGGTGCTGCCGCTGTAACCGCAGGTGGTGTCGCTCCACGAAGTCATCCCATTTTGCCAAAACCAAATCTCGAACGTGTCGAAAAATGCGCGATCCGGATTGTTCGGATCGATCGCGATGCCCTGATCGTACCAGTTCTGGTTGTAATCGCCGCCGCTGCCGCTGCAATCGGTCAGCGAAGCTCCCGGGGATCCGGGAATCTGGGTCCAGGTCGTCCCGCCATCGGTGGTCCGCCAGGCGGCGAGTTCGCAACCCGTTCCACCGCAACTTGCCTGGCTTTCAATCGCCTGGACCTGCGCGTAAATGTAACTCGGATTGCTCGGCGCGACCGCCATGTCGATTCGGCCTAATTTGTTAGTGCTCGAGCTGACGCAAGTGCTCCCGCCGATCGGCATGTTGCACGCAGCACCGCTGGTTGCGTTCGTTCCAGTCCAACCGTTCGCGTTGGTGGTGATCGGCGTGAAATCACTCGGGCAACCGCTGGCCGGTATCGTTCCCTTGTAAATGCCGTTCGCGCCGTTCTGATTGAGATTGTATTGCACGTTCGTGGCAATGCCGCGGGTGCCGACAGCCGCGAGAATTCGGGTGATGCCGCCGATATTGGTGAGCTCGAGTCCGGTAATGTCGTGCCGTTGACTGCTGAAATTATCCGGTGTGCACGGTCCGGCCCAGTTGTTGCCGCCGTCGTAGGAGAAGTAGAGGCCGGTTTTGGTTCCGGCGACGACGTTGTTGCTGTTGTTTGGATCGACCCGGACTTTGCCGACAGCATTGTATTGCGGGAATTGGCCCGCCGCTTCCGGGAACGCCATTCCAAAAACATTTGCGCCCAACATGGTCCAGTGCGCACCCGCGTCGGTGGATTTCAAAATTCCCTGACTGCCCATCGAGAACGAACCGTAATTCAAATCGCCGGTCCCGGCGTAGACGGTGTCGTGATTGTTCGGGTCGATCGTGATCGAATCGATGCTGATGGTTGAAAGAAGCGGACTGTCTGTTGTCGAACTCCAGGTTGTCGAACTGCTGCAACAGTTCGTCGTTTTCCAAACCCCGCCCCCATCGGAACCGAGATAAGCGACAATGCTGCCGTTTGTTGTCGTGGTCGGATCGACCGCGATGGTGTTCACCCGGCCTTCGGTTTTCGTGTAATCATAACAACCCGAGCAGCCAGTCATTTGTAACGGAGCCGGACCAAGCGCTGTGAACCCGCTTGAACTCAGAGCCAATGGCGAAACTCCCGCCGCTTTGTCGATTCCGACCGGACCCTTGAATGGAATTCCCGCGGGAATGGCACGTTGAATCACCGAATCCTGGACTGCGGCATGGCGAACCCATGCTGGATCGAACACGCCCGTCGGATAAGTGACGCGATTGTACCACTCTTCTTCGATCCGGTTTAATTCTTCGCCGCGCTCGCCCTGAACCGGCATGTATCGTGGACGATCGAAGTCGCCGTGCGCGCGTGTGGCTTTGGCGAACTGGGGCGGCGAGAAACTGAACCTGGCCAGGCAAATACCGATGGCGCAAAGAAAAAGCGCCGCCAGGACGCGGACTTGCAAGAAACCGGACAGACCGGTACGTGATTTTTTCATAGAGCTCTACCGGTCAAATCGTTTGAAAAATGAAAGCGGCTGTATCAACGAACAACTTAAGCACAACCTCCATCCGCCAGGACAAGAAATGGCGTTACGCCAGGAAGTCGCCGGAATGTGAGCGAACAACGGCTGTGTCGCCGATGTTGATCAAATCGTCAGCGTTATTTTTCAAAACTCGGAGCAGTTCATGACGACCCGGCCGCGGCAGATTTCACTGCGACAAATGACTTTGCATTTCTCCTGAACGGCGATGGATCCGCAAACAGGACAAATCGGTGCGTCCGATTTTTTTGAAGCGATGACGCTGCTGCTTTCGGTTTTTGAATCAAAGACCTGCTCGGGATTCAATGATGTGAATGCGAGTAGTGGGTCTCTTCGTATCCCGCGCCGACATTGATCTGCAAATGATCGTTGCCGACGCTGCCCATAATATAACTGGTGAATTCGTCGCCGCCGAATTTTCCGCTGGAATGACCGTAGATGAATCCGACCTCGCCGCCGGTCCAGGTGAGAGCTGCTTTCTCCGCGGCCATCGATTCAACTGATGAATAATCTTTTCCGTCCTTCGGATCGATCACCGGGCCGGAAGCGACTTTACTATTTTTTTGACGCGGTTCTGCGCTGACGAGCGCGGTTGGAAAATTAGCGATCTGCGCGGTGCCCATTCGACCGAGTGTAGTCGAGCCCGGAAGACGGCCGCCCAAATATTCGGTCATTGGCAAATCTCGAAGCAGCGCCGCGGTGTCGACACTGGCGAAAAGCTCGGGCCGATAAAATCCGAAGATTGGATCGAAGTCGCCGGCGCGAAGGCTCGGGGTCATAAAAATTCCAGCGAGAGCCAGACAGCTAAACGCGATCGCGCGCTTCATCAGCTGGAAATTGACAACTAAAACCATCTTGCCGCCAGCTAAATTTTTCATGTTGGCAATTTAACTTCCTAGCCCGGTGAAAGTTGTGGTCGGCTTCAGTTTTGTTCCAAATGAACCCGGTGGAGCAGCCGGTGCGCAAACGGGGCCAGCATCAACCCGGAAATCCCGATGAACGCCAGTCCGGAAAACAAGGCATAGAGCGAAGCAAAAATCTTGGCCGCGTCCGATTTCAGCGGATCAACCGGCCCCATTCCGCCGAGAATCATCGAAGCATTCAGCAGCGAATCGACCCAACCGAGACCTCCGAGCCAATGATATCCCGCCACACCGATGCCGAGCGCGAAACCGATGACAATCAGCGCCACAATAAAATGGCGGCCGACCCGCCGCAGGAATTTCGGCCACGTCAGCAGCGGATGACTTCGATGCTCGTAGACCAAAATCTTCACGATTAAGGTGTTCGAATTTGGAGTTGCCGGATTTTTTCCTTGGTGACCGCGTTCGGATAAATCCGCGAAATCTCCTGGTACTCTTTCAGCGCCTCGAGCTTCTTCCCCTCTAGTTCGAACGAATGCGCGCGAGTTAGATGTGCTTCGGCTTCAGTTTTCAATCGATCGCACAACGAGAGGATCGACATGAGGTAACGCCACAAAGGTTTTTGCGCCTCCCCGGTCGGTTCGGAGTAGCGCGACCGGAAAATTTCTAAATTCTTTCGGCCGGTCGGCGTGTCTTTGGCGGCAATGTCGCGGGTCGCCTCGTCGAGGACGACCAAAGAATCAACCGCCTGAATTTCGTTCAGGCATTCATAGAAGGTCACCTCGTTTCCAAGCTGCGCCCGAAACAGCCGCGCCTGATTCGCCAACAAGGTCACGTGCGAAGAAGCACCCGAAGGTAAAGCGCGCACTTGGTCGAGGCGATCGACCTCGTGGAAATTGCCGGTCGCACCCTTTACCTCACCAAGGACGAAAGCGATCTGCTTTTGGAATTCGGCGATGATCTGGCGTTTCACGGCGGGATCAATCTTTCGCCCGGTGCCGGAAACCGGTGGAGCTGGTGCAGGCAAAGTATTGCTACGCGGCGGCTCAGCCGTCGGTTGTTGAGGCGGCGCAGTCGCCAACTCCAGAGCGTGGCCGGGAGTTTCAACCGTTGGAGCGACAGTCGATGTCGGGCTTGGTAACGGTGACCAACGCGGCGTTGGCGTCGGACTAGGACTCCGTAACGTGATTGGAGTTGGCGTCGAAGTCGGAGTCGAGCGCGGCGTAGGCGTAGGACTTGGCAACGGTTCCAGTGTGGCCGCAGGTGTCGGACTCGAAAGCTCGATCGTTGAAGTTGGTGTTGAGGAAGGAGATGGTGATGGCGACTCGGTTAATTCTTTTTCAGCTTGTTCGATTTCCTGATTCGGCGTCGGTGATGCGCTGATCTCTTCGGCCGGCGGCGCGCTGGCGGCCGGCCTTGATCCCGGTTCGGACCAGCCGGTGGCTTTTTCTCCATTCACGAAATTCGCCTGCAATCTGGTGTTTCCCTGCGCTCTGATCACCGGTCCTTCAAATTTTCCGCGGACCATTTTACCGGTGTAACTGTTGACCACGCCGCCGAGCCGATACCAGGTCAATGTTCCCTGCCCGGTCGCGTATCCATTCAGGTCACGAAGTCCGGTCCAAGTGACGTCCTGAGCTACGCCGCGAAGGCTATTCCAAACCATGGTCTTTCCGTCCGTCGTTTTCTGATACCGCGCCGCGCTCGCACCATTCGCCAGCAGAATCAGAGTGGCGGCGCAAAGAAAAACGGTTCGGGTGGTCACGGCAGGCTTCGTTTAACTCGAGCCAGCAGTTTTTGACGCATTCCGGAAATATTCAATCGTCTTCTTAATCCCCTCTTCAAATTCAACCTTTGGCTGCCAACCCAAAACCTTCCTGGCGCGTGAAATATCAGGCTGACGGACTTTCGGGTCGTCCTCGGGCAACGGTTTGTATTCGATCGACGATTTCGCGCCCATAATTCGGATAATTTCCTCCGCGAATTGCTTGATCGTCATTTCGCGCGGATTGCCGATGTTGACCGGCTCGTGAAAACTTGACTGCGAAAGTTTGAAAATTCCGTCGATCAGATCCGACACATAACAAAACGAGCGGGTTTGTGATCCGTCCCCAAACACGGTCAGCGGTTTTCCGGCGAGCGCTTGTCCAATAAACGCCGGCACAACCCGGCCGTCGCGCAGCCGCATTCGGGGGCCGTAGGTGTTAAAAATGCGAACGATTCGGGTATCGACCTTGTGGTAGCGATGGTAAGCCATCGTCATCGCCTCGGCGAAACGCTTCGCTTCATCGTAGACCCCGCGTGGTCCGATCGGGTTCACATTGCCCCA
>JAJPJU010000250.1 GCA_021324035.1 Spartobacteria bacterium
AATCTGCGTAATCTGCGGAGGTAAATGAATCTTTCGCCGGAAAAGAAGATCGCAGGCGTCCTCGCGCCGTTGTTTGGCTTGCGAAGCGAAAATGATCTTGGAATCGGTGACGTCGCGGTGTTGCGCGAGTTCATCGATTGGGCGGCGGAGATTGGTTTCAAGGTGGTTCAGCTGTTGCCAATCAATGAAATGGGCGCAGACAACAGTCCCTATAACGCGATCAGCGCGATGGCGATCGAGCCGACCACGTTGCATCTGGCGCCGGGATTGCCGGAGGATCTAACCCAGGCGGATTACGACCTCAGGCTGACCGAGGTCGATGTCACGAAGTTGCGTCGCAATAAAGTGCGATACAACGACGTGCGAAAGTTGAAGCGACGATTGCTTGAACAGGCTTTTCGTAATTTTCGGAATCAAGCGTCTGACGAGCGGTGCACGAAGTTTCGCGAATTTTGCGAACGCGAATCGGCCTGGCTGAACGACTACGCATTGTTTCGCGCGCTGGTCGAAGCCAACAATGGATTTGAGGCGTGGGACCAGTGGCCGGTGGAACATCAGACAATCTCATCCGCGCGAGCCTGGCTGGCGCGGCAAGCGCCGGATTGGCAGCGAGAATTTTCCGAACGCGAGGATTTTTTCAGGTACGTGCAATGGGTTGCCCGTGAACAATGGTCTGCCGTCAAGAATCATGCCGAGCAACGGGGCATCGCTCTGATGGGCGATATTCCGTTCGGCGTAAGCTACTACAGCGCGGATGTGTTTGCCCGGCGGGAACAGTTTGCGCTCGATTGGTCCGGCGGCGCGCCGCCGGAAACGCATTTCAAAGACGACAAGTTCACCCAAAGGTGGGGACAAAACTGGGGCATTCCGCTCTACCGCTGGTCGACAATGCGTGATCGCGGATTCGATTGGTGGCGGGAACGGGTTCGAGCGGTCGCTCATTGCTTTCACCTTTTTCGAATCGACCACGTTCTCGGCTTCTACCGCATTTACGCGTTTCCATGGCGTCCCCAGCGCAACAAAAAATTTCTCGACCTGGAATGGAACCAGATGCTCGAGAAGACCGGTGGCCGCGCTCCCCATTTTGCGCCGCGCGACGATTCAACATCGGAAAATTGCCACGCCAACTGCCGCGAAGGCGAAGAATACCTTGGAATCGTCCTGAAGGAGGCCGGCCTTGGGCGAGTGATCGGAGAAGATCTGGGAACGGTGCCCGATTACGTTCGTCCCAGCTTGCGTTCGTTAGGCATCGCCGGATTCAAAATTCCGCAGTGGGAATTTTATCATGGGCGAGTCACGCCCGGCTCCGAATACGAGAGATTGTCGGTCGCCACTTACACCACTCACGATCATCCACCGGTTCGCGCGATGTGGGAGGAGGCTCTTCATGGTAATGGCGACGTCGCCGTCCAGGCCCGATCCGATCTCGAAAAAATCGCTACGTTTGCCGAGTTCAAACATCCCGGCGCAGAGTTGGATTTCGAGCGCGATTTTTATCCCGCGATCATGCTCGCGCTGTTTCGAAGCGAATCCTGGCTCGCAGTGGTGATGATCACCGATTTGCTGGCACGCAAGTACCGATTCAACGTGCCTGGCGTAAATGCGACCTCCAATTGGACGCGGCGGATGCAGCGCAGCATTTCGCAACTGCGAGCCAGCCCGAGAGAGCGAAAGCGAATGGAGCTGATACGGCGCCTCCTGGCGCAAACGGGCAGAATCTGATCTACCGATTACGCAGATTCACAGATTATGACTGGCCCCAGAAAAATCTGCGTGAATCTGCGAAATCTGCGGATAATAAGAAGCTATGAAGTCTCCGATTAAAGTCGCCGTCACCGGTGCCGCCGGCCAAATCGGCTATGCCCTCGTTTTTCGCATCGCCGCAGGCGAAATGTTCGGCCCGGATCAGCCGGTCGCGCTTCATCTGATTGAAATTCCGGCAGCGCTCAACGCCCTCGAAGGCGTAATGATGGAATTGCACGATTGCGCGTTTCCACTCGTGCAATCGATCGTGCCCACCGCCGATCTCGACGAAGGATTTCGCGACATTAATTGGGCGCTGCTGGTCGGCAGCGTGCCGCGCAAAGCCGGAATGGAGCGAAAAGACCTGCTCGGTATCAACGGCAAGATTTTCATCGGCCAGGGTCAGGCGATCGAACGCAACGCCAACGCCGACGTGCGCGTTCTCGTCATAGGCAACCCGTGCAACACCAATTGCCTGATCGCGATGAACAACGCGAAGGAGATTCCGCGCGATCGCTGGTTTGCCATGACGCGGCTCGATGAGAACCGCGCCCGAGCTCAGCTGGCGCACAAGGCCGGTGTCGATATCACACGCGTCACGAACATGACGATTTGGGGAAACCATTCCGCGACGCAATATCCTGATTTCTACAATGCGAAAATCGACGGCAAACCAGCCGACAAAGTCATTGGCGACGAGAAATGGTTGAAGGAGGATTTTATTGCTGCCGTTCAGCAACGGGGCGCCGCGATTATCAAGGCGCGGGGATTGTCCTCAGCAGCGTCCGCTGCCAACGCCATCATCGGAACCGTGCGATCGGTCACTAACGATACTGCGGCGAACGATTGGCACAGCGTCGGGCTCTGTGCGGATGGAAGTTACGGCGTCGACAAGGATTTGATCTCATCGTTCCCCACTCGCGTTCGCGGCGGGAAACTCGAGATCGTGCAAGATGTGCCGATCAACGATTTCAGCCGCGACAAGATCGACAAGTCCGTTGCCGAGCTGAAGGAAGAGAAGTCGCTGGTGGCGGATTTGTTAAGTAAATAGGTAGCGGCGGCTCACCGAGCTGCCATTGGCTACAATTTCAACTTCTCGCCGGTCAGTCGCTCGAATGCCTCGACATATTTTGCAGCCGTCCGGGCAATCACGTCACCTGGCAAGTTCGGTCCCGGCGGAGTTTTGTCCCAATCCAGGGTTTCGAGATAATCGCGCACGAATTGTTTGTCGAAGCTCGGGGGGCTCTGGCCTACAACGTAGTGATCGGCCGGCCAATATCGCGATGAATCCGGCGTCAGCACCTCGTCGATCAACAACAAATGATCGCCAAGCTGGCCAAACTCGAACTTCGTGTCCGCCAAAATAATTCCCTTCTTTTCGGCGTGGTCGCGCCCTGCCGAATAGATTTCGAGACTCGACGCTTTCACTTTCTCGGCCAACTCGCTTCCGAGAATTTCCGAGCATCGCTTCATGTCGATGTTCTCATCGTGGCCGGTTTCCGCCTTGGTCGAAGGTGTAAAAATCGGCTCAGGCAACTTCGAAGCCTGGTTCAGGCCAGCGGGCAACTTGATTCCGCACACGCTTTGCGACTGTTGATATTCCTTCCATCCCGAGCCGGCCAAATAACCCCGCACCACGCATTCGACCGCCAGCGGCTTGGTCTTTTTCACGATCATCGACCGGCCTTCGAGCTGCTCGCGGAAGGGCCTCAGCTGCTTCGGGAACACGTTGAAATCG
>JAJPJU010000211.1 GCA_021324035.1 Spartobacteria bacterium
GCTTTGATCAACGCGATTCGTTCCCAGGTTTCACCGAATCCGGAGTAGTAATTTTCCATGCTCTCCAGCGAGCGCGCGAGTGGACCCGCCGAGCCCTCCGGGCGAAGCCGAAGATCGACGCGAAAGAGCGCGCCTTCAGCGTCAGGGGTCGAAAACGTCTCCAGAATTTTTTCGGCGAGGCGATTGAACCACTGATGGTTGGATAGACGCGGGGAAACTTCGCCCTCTTCGCTATAAAGAAAAATTAGATCGACGTCAGAGCTGTGATTGAGCTCGCGTCCGCCCAGTTTTCCGAGCGCCAGCACAGCGAATTCAGCCGCCGGCGAGCCGAGCGTCTCCCGCAGTTTCGAATTCCAATGAGCAAACACTTCACGAATGCAAATCTCAGCGACCTGCGATAGTTCGGCAGTCGTTTCCTCCAAGGCCGCCATTTCGGTCAGCTCCCGAAGCGCAATTCGCGTCATCTCCCAACTTTTCCATCGCCGCAACGCACGAAAATTTTGTGTGGCAATGTCATTTTCAACGAGAGCGTCGAGCGCTGCGACCATTTCTGCCCGGCTTCGGCCGCGCACGCATGTATCTGGCTCGGTCAGCCAGATCAGCAGCTGTGGGTTTCGAACAATTCTTGCCACGGAAATGCTCGAAAGAGCGAGGAGCCGGACCAGGGCATTTTCACCAAGCAGAAAAGTTTCGATCAGTTCCCGGAGCGGACGAGCCTCGGCCGGCCAGACTTCGTTTATCTGGATCAAAGCGGCTTCTACCTGGGTTGGATTCAGTGATCCAGCCGCTTTCTTGCGAATCCAGTCGGCGCCCTCCATTTGGCGCAAGATGCCGTGAAACCTGCGCGATTTCTAATTAATCCACAGTTGGCAACAGCCTGTGATGACAGGATTAGCCGGCTTTTTCGCGGGTTCGGGCGAGAATGCGTCGCTCAGCCCGGGTCAAACTCCCGACACCAGACCGCGAAATTTTGTCAAGGAGGGGATCTATCTCAACCGCGATAAATTCGGCGAGTGTCATTCGTTCGATTCGGTCGGCCGCAATACGCCGGCGCCACAACCATCTTTGAATCCATGAAGGATGGCCAAAACCGAGAAGATGAACGTAGAGCCAGCCCGAAATCAGACCGCCTGGAATTGCGCTGTGAGCTACCGCGCCGTGACGATCGACCATCAGCATCACGAGGCTTAAAAACACCACCGCGCCGGCAACGTGTTTCGGTTTCAAGTGAATCGCGAAGAACCGGGAACGCCACGCGACGAGATCCATTTCCGGGAGAATAGTTGCGTAGGCGATCACAATTGCCGCAACTCCACCGCTCGCGCCGTACAAAGCAGTTTCCTCTGGCATCAGGAACAAATGTCCAAGCTCTCCGCCGACGGCCCCGCAGAGAAACAGGTAAACAAAGTGCCGTTGACCAAGAATTGATTCGATGTCCCGCCCGAGGACATACAGCACGACGATGCTTCCGAAGAAATGCCACGAGCCTCCGTACAACAGCGGCGCCGTGACGAACTGCCACGAAAATGCCTCCAGAAGTCCGCGCTCGCTCAGCGCCAGGTAATCGCGAACAAATCCGGGTTGCGTCGCTTCGAGAAACAATTGAGAGAAAAATGCAGCGACATTAAAGCTCACCAACGCCAACAAAGCGATGCGGCGGGTCGGCGCCCACGGCCTCCCTATTGCCGATCGTTTATCCCGCGACAACCGCACCCCTTGAGGGTATCGCAAGCCGATTTTGTTGTCAGCAGATTTGAGCGGGCCCGATTTCTATCGCGGGGCGAGGACCTTAAGGGAACGGTTTTGCACAGAGAATTCTACGGGGCAATTGCCAACTAACTCGCCATCGAGTTCCACTGGAACCGTCTGTTCGCTTTCAACATGAAGCTGGCGAGTTTGGAAGTATTCAACTTCTGGAACGCGGATCTCCGAGCTGAACACGACGTCCTGCAAATACTTAATGATTTCCAGATAACCGAGGCGCTTGAATACGATGACGTCCAGGAGCCCGTCATCCAGCGCAGCCTGTTTGAAGAATGGAAATGGACCGCCGTATAAACGGCCGTTCCCGACCAGGACAAAAGAACCTTCGTCAATCGATGTGTCCTCGGATTTGATAAAAAGCCGTGGCGGCTGTCGGGCCGCGATTTGCGCCGCCGAAATCAGGTAGCTGAGCGGCCCAAAATTTCGCTTTAATTGAGCGCTGGTCTCTTTGACGACCTGGGCATCGAGGCCGACCCCGGCCAGTTGCACGAAATACTTTTGATTGGCCTTTGGGAGATCCACTGAGCGGATGTTTTTGCCTTGGATGATCTTCCAGCAGCGTTCGAGATCGTTAACCGGCAAACCGAGTTCAGTCGCAAAAACATTCATGGTGCCGATTGGGAGTAGCCCGAGGGTTGCTTCTGTCCCAGCAAGGCCGTTGACGACCTCGTTGGTGGTGCCGTCTCCACCGGCGGCCACGATTTTATCAAAACCTTCCGCCACGCCGCGACGCGCGATGGATTCGGCTTCGCCGACATAAGTCGTGGTGCAGACCACGCAGTTGCGGGCCAGTGATTCGACACGGGCTTGCTGGCGTTGAGCTCGCTCGCTGTGAGCCGCCGGATTCAAGATAATCAGCGTGTTATTCATTCCAGCCGTCCTGCTTTCACCTTTTCTTCAAACATGGTCTGGGTAACGTCTTTCGGTGCAAAAACTGGGCCGCCTGATCCTGATTCTAATCGCGGGAGTGCTGATCCTCGGGGCGGTGGCTTTGCTCGCGGTGAATTTGTATGTGCAATCCGCGGGGACACAAGCCCGGATTCATCGCGAACTGCGCCAGCGTTTCGGCGCGAATTTGAATATCGGACGAATCAGCGTCACGCCATGGAGCGGCGTGAAGTTGAGCGGGATTACAATTGCCCAGGGGTCGGGAGGTGCCGGCAACTTTCTGGAAGCGGAAAATTTCGCGCTGCGAATCGCGTTTCTGTCCCTCTTTTCCAATCGTCTGGTGTTCAAAGAGGTTTCGCTGGTGCGGCCGAACGTTGTTTGGCCCCAGAACGCAGCCGGAAAATGGAGATTGCCCGATTTACGAACTGAGCGGCATGGGGAGAAGAAACATGCCGAACCGCCGCCGGTCGCCACTCCGCCGGTCCGTGAAGAAAAGAACGAGCCCCCTCCAGTCGAATCCGCGTCTCCCGTTGCGGAAAACCTGCCCCCGGTTCGGGCTGAAGGCAGGTTGAAATCCGCTGCCGACTTCGCCTCCGAGATTCACAAAATCAGTCTGATCGACGGGAATTTTCGATTTCTGGACAAATCCGGCGAACTAGTGGCGAATTTCGAAGGAGTCGGATTTCGCGCCAGCTTGAGTAACACTGCCGCTCTTCACGGGAATGCGCGAGTGGCGAAAGTGTCGCTGCGGGATCGGTTTTTCCTTCAACAACTGACGTCGCCAGTGCGGTACGACGCGGACGGTCTGAATCTCTCCCAGATTTCCGCGCAGGCAGGCGGCGGCGACATATCAGGAAAGTTTTCGATTCAACCGGAAAACGACGAGTCGCCTTTTCATATTGAAATGAAGTTTCGAAACGTCGAAGCGGACCAGGTTATTGGCGAAGCCGGAGGCCCGACCGGGGTCTTGCAGGGCAAACTCGAGGGAACTCTTCAGGCGGATGGAAAGACCACTGATGCGGACGCGCTCACCGGCACGGGTGAGGTCGTTTTACATGACGGTCAGGTTCGGCAATACGATCTGCTCGTAGCCCTCGGTCAGATTTTCCAAATCGAAGAACTAACCCAGCTCCACCTCGAGCAGGCGGATGCGAAATATCATTTGTCTCCCGGCGTTGTGAATGTCGACGAACTGAACCTGCGCTCAGCGAATATTCACCTGTCGGCAACCGGCACGATTAATTTCCGTGGAAAGGTGCATTTGAAATCGCGACTCGCGATCAACGAAAAGGTTCGGTCGCAATTGTTCAAACCGCTGCGGGCAAATTTTCAACCGACCGAGGATCCCGGTTATTCTGCGGTTGACTTTGAAGTCACGGGAACGCTTGAGCGTCCAAAAACCAATTTATTTGAAAAGGTGGTCGGCCGCGATTTGAAGGATTTGGTGAACAGCTTTTTCGGCGGCGGAAAAAGCGACAAACCGAAGAAAAAGAAGGGTGCGCAGGCCGTCGAAGAAACTACGCCGACGCCCGACCAGAGTGTGCCGCCTGTCCCGCCCAGCCCGACAAGTTCGCCATGAGAGTGATCGCCGGCCGCGCCGGCGGGATTCGGCTTGTTTCGCCCAAAGCCGGGGTCCGCCCCACCATGGATCGCGTGAAAGCTGCGATCTTTTCGAGCCTCGGCGAGGCGGTAATCGGTGCCCGGGTCCTTGATTTGTTCGCCGGAACCGGTGCGCTCGGCATCGAAGCCTTGAGTCGTGGCGCCGAATCCGCGCTTTTTGTTGATGACGATCGACAGTCAATCGCCGCGATCGAAAAGAATCTGGAAAAGTCGGGACTGCGCGGGCGGATTCGGGGCGCGGATGTTTTCCGCTTCTTGAAAAGTGCCGCGCCAACCGGGGAAACGTTTAGGATCGTGTTTGCCGATCCGCCTTATGAGAAGATGAAATCGGGGGAAGGTTACACCGACAAACTCTTGAGCGATCCCACGTTGCCGAATCTAATCGAGCCCGACGGAATTTTTGTTCTGGAGAAACGTCCGGACGAAAACATCCCCGAAATGAAACTTTGGGAATTAATCCGCAAAAAGAAGTACGGCGCCACCGAAGTTCTGTTTCTTTCCTTAATCCGCAATCCGCACTCTGCAATTCAGTGATTCGCTTCATCTACAACCTGCTTTGGCCGATCGGTCTTTTGCTTTTTTTGCCGGGTTACCTGGTCAAAATGTTTCGCCGTGGCGGTTACCGGGAGAAATTCGGACAACGACTCGGAATTTACGATCGCCATCTCCAAGCGCGATTGTATTGGAAGAAGTCGATCTGGCTTCACGCGGTAAGCGTCGGCGAAGTGATGATTGCGCTGAAGCTGGCCCGACAGATTCGCAGTTTGCGGGAAGATCAGCATTTTGTCCTGACCACGACCACGACCACCGGATTCGCATTCGCGAATCGCAACGCGCCGGAGTGGATCGAGGTCATGTACAGTCCACTCGACTTTTGGCCGATCATGCGTCGCGCCTTCGAGGTGATCCGGCCGACCAAGATCCTCCTCGTCGAAGCGGAAGTGTGGCCGAACATGGTTGCCGAAACCAAATCCAGGAAAATTCCGATCGCCCTGGTGAATGCCCGTTTGTCGCCGCGCTCGGAAAAACGATTCCGAACGTTTCGAAAATTTATATCTCCAACCTTTCAGTTGCTTGACCTCGTTTGCGTTCAAAATGTCGATGATGTCGAGAAATGGAGTGGACTCGGCATTGCCCCGTCGAAAATCAAACAGGTTGGCAGCATTAAATTCGATCCTGAAGAGATCCGGATCGATCCCAAACTGGCGCGCGACGCTCTGGCTGGATTTGGACTCGAAAACCGGACGGTAATTCTTGGAGGCAGCACCCATGCCGGCGAGGAGAAGATCTTGGGCGAAGTGTTTCGCGCGTTGCGCCGGGATTTTGTCGACCTTCTGCTGGTGCTGGCGCCGCGCCACACCGAACGGATCGCGGAAGTTCAAGCCGAGCTCAAAGAAATGGAATTTCAGACGGCGCTGCGCAGTCAGCCCGCCGCCGTCGATCCATTTCTCAATTGTCTATTAATCGATACCACAGGGGAACTGCGGCACTGGTATGCGTCCGCTACGCTGGTATTCGTCGGCAAAAGTTTGCTCGCGCGCGGCGGACAAAATCCGGCGGAAGCGATCCTGGCCGGCAAACCGGTGATATTTGGTCCGCA
>JAJPJU010000335.1 GCA_021324035.1 Spartobacteria bacterium
CCGCCCTTCGAACTTGGTAAATTTTCCGTGAGTGGCACCGAGGAATTGATGCACGGAAAAGCCGATTGTGGAATGCGCCTGGTCAAACTGGTAGGTCTCGTTGGCCGAGGCCAGCGAATAAAAGACCATCGTTAAAACTACCGCCGCAATTATTTTTGCTTTCACACGATCTCCTTTGTTTTGCATTTCGTCTCGGATGCGAGGGTTTTCAAGAGCGGCGTGCGCGATAGCGGCAACTTGCCGAACAGATTACCGAGAGCGAACGCCGGGTTGGCAGTCGATTTCTTCTGGCCCGCGGCGGTGGAATGCACGCCGGCGATTCGGGCAAGCTCGGTTTCAAAATGCGAAATCGCTTTCAGACTCGGATTGTTCTTGTCGAGATAGCCGAAAGCGCGTCGCAATAGAGAGTACAATTCAGGCTCGTGATGATCGCGCTCGGTGCAAATTTCAATCAGCTCAACGAAGTATGCCGCGGCCTGAGTGCGAAGATAATTTTCGCGAATGCCCGGAAACGGATTGCGAAGGACGACTTCGGTCAGAGTGTGCAACGTCGATTTGCGACTCGGCACCACTGATATTTCAGCTTCGAAGAAAAGATCGAGCTTGCCGGCGAATGGCGTTTTCGTCCGGCGTGCCCCTTTGGCGACGGTCTGGATGCAGCCCAGCGACTCGGTGCACCAGGAAACGATCAAACTGGTGTCGCTGAACTTGCGTTTGCGAAGGAGGACCGCCGCCGTGGTTTGCACGGCGAAATCTAGCATGCGATCCGCACGATAATAGGAAAGGATCAACGCCGACGCAGTGAAAGCGCGCAATAAATTCCTCGCTACAGTAGAGCATGCCGACGGAAACAGCGCGCGTCCCGGAGGATATCAGTGGCCGGCCGCGGCGTTTACCGGTTGGAGGCGTAAGCTGGCGCCACACCTTCCGGGCGCTTCGGTATCGCAACTATCGCCTGTTCTTTTGGGGTCAATTGGTCTCGCTCACCGGGACCTGGATGCAGCAAACCGCAATGAGCTGGTTCGTTTATGAAATCACCAACTCGAAATTGCTGCTCGGCGCAGTCGCGGCTGTCGGCTCGGCGCCGATGATGTTGTTTTCAATCTGGGGCGGATCGCTGGCCGATCTATATCCAAAACGTTCGATCCTGGTCGCGACCCAAACCGCGCAAATGATATGCGCATTTCTGCTCGCGTTCGGGGTATGGGCCGGGTTCGCCAATGCAACCTTCATCGTGATTGTTGCCGCGTTGAACGGCGTCGCGATGGGATTCGACATGCCGGCGCGGCAGGCCTTCACAGTTGAGATGACAAGTCGCGAAGATTTGCTCAACGCGATTTCGCTGAACAGCTCAATCGTCAACGGCGCGCGCGTCGTCGGTCCGTCGCTGGCCGGATTGATGATCAATGCGGTCGGCACCGCGCTTTGTTTTTTCTTCAACGGCATCAGTTTCATCGCGGTGATCTGCGGTCTACTGATGATGCGACTGCCGTCGTTCGAACGAAAAGTTGAAATCATTTCTCCAACGGAGCACGCCTGGAACGGAATCGCTTATTCATTTCGGCATCCTCGGGTGCGCACGATTTTGCTGCTGTTTCTCGCTGTTGGAATCTTTGGTTGGTCTTACATGGTCGTGATGCCTGCATTCGCCCGCGACGTACTTGGCCGCGGGGCCGATGGTTTCGGAATTTTGATGTCGGCGAGCGGGACCGGCGCGTTAATTGGCGCGCTGGTGGTTGCGGCTTTTGGGCATCGTATCACGCCGCGAAAACTCGCTCTTAGCGGGGTGTGGATCTTCTCGATTGCGCTGTTCGCGTTTTCATTTGCCCGCAATTTTCCAGTCGCACTGGGATTCTTGTTCGTGGCCGGTTTCGGCATGCTCCTGTTTTTTTCGACCACGAACACGACACTGCAAACGATTGTGCCCGACGACATGCGGGGCCGCGTCATGGGGGTTTGGTCACTTATCTTCGGCGCAATGATTCCACTCGGCAGCCTTGAAGCCGGCGCAGTGGCGAACTGGTTTGGAACTCCCGTCGCCCTGGCAAGTGGGGCCGTCGTTTGCGTGATTTCGGCTACCATCGCGCTGGTGGCGATTCGCCGGCGAGAGGCAACGCTCGCTCGGGCTAGCGATTGAGAATGTGCAACGCGCGTTTTTCGACGTTCAGCGCCGCTTCCTTTACCGCTTCGCTCAACGTCGGATGAGCATGGGTGGTGCGCCCGATATCCTCGGAGCTTCCTCCAAACTCGATCACTGAAACGGCCTCGGCGATTAACTCCGATGCATTGTGCTGCAAAATGTGTGCGCCGAGAATGCGGTCGGTCTTCGCGTCGGCTATAAATTTCACCATTCCATCGAGTTCCTCATTCGCGACCGCACGGCCGTTGGCGCGAAATGGAAATTTTCCGACGCGGTATTCGATTCCCTTCTCTTTGGCCTGTTCTTCGGTCAATCCAACCCCCGCCAGTTCCGGGTTCGTATAAATGATCCCGGCGATCGCATCATAATTAATATGGCCATCCTTTCCGGCGATGCCCTCCACGCAGGCGATCCCCTCATCTTCCGCCTTGTGCGCGAGCATCGGTCCCGCAATGACGTCGCCGATCGCATAAATGCCGTCGACTTTGGTTTTGAAATGCTTGTCGACCTTGATCCGCTTCTTCTCATCAAATTCAACGCCGAGTTTTTCCGCGCCAAGTCCTTCGCTGAACGGTTTGCGACCGACGGAAACGAGCACTTTGTCGGCTTCGAATTTGAGTTCTTCGTCGCCTTTGGTCGCGGTGGCGGTTGCGCGGCCGTTGCTCACTTCCACAGCGCTGACCTTAGCCTCCAGATGAAACGTCATCCCCTGGGCGGTAAGGGCGCGCTGAAGCAGGTTGGATAATTCCAAATCGAAGCCGACCGCGATTCGCGGCAAGAATTCCAGAACCGTGACTTCCGAACCGAGTCGGCTCCAAACGGATCCAAGCTCCAGTCCGATGGCTCCGGCGCCGATAACGAGAAATTTCGCCGGCGGTTCCGTAAAGGTGAGCGCCTCCGTGCTGCTAACAATTGTTTGCCCGTCGAACTTCGCGAACGGCAACTCGATTGGCACGCTCCCAGTGGCGATGATGATGTTCTTGGTCTCAATCTCCTGCGTTTCGCCGCTCGATGATTTGACCGAAACTTTTCC
>JAJPJU010000173.1 GCA_021324035.1 Spartobacteria bacterium
TCGAACCATGAATAACGCCTCCAAAGGGCGCTGTGTTACCATTACACCACAGGGCAAGGAACCACCTAGCTTGGCTATTTTGGGTTAAAGCGCAACGGCTCGAACCGTGAATCGTTCGAAAATGCCCGCCGAGATTTCTGATTAATGAACCTTTTCCGGCGGCGCCAACGGCGTGACTGAAGCGATAATTTCCTGAAGCGGCGAAAATCCGCTGCCGATGACAAGGTTCGCCAACGGAAGCGAAACGATTTCGTGTTCGGATGCGGCGTCGACGGTAAGCGGTGATCTGAAGGTCATCGCTCTCGCGACTTCGACCATCTCGTCGACTTGTCGATCGTCGTGAGAGGGATCGTGATGAAAAAATAACAGGCGTCGCGCGCCGGCCTCAGTTGCCAGATCGACACTGTCCGGCAAGCAGCCATGACCCCATCCGACCCGGCGGGTGTACTCGTCGGCGGTGTATTGCGTGTCGAGAATCAACAGGTCGACCCCGCGAATGAATTCGATCAGTTCGCGGTGGGCCATTTCCACCTCGCCAATTCGTCCACCGTTGTTTCGAAACGGTTCGTGATCCGGCAGGTAAGCGATGTGTCCGGCCGCGGATTCGATTCGAAAACCGGTGCATCCACCGGGATGATTCAATCGCGTGGTTCGAACGAGCAGGTCTCCCAATTTCGTCGCGTCGCGAGAAAGTTCCCTCACTGGCAGCAGGCCGCGCATTTGGTGAAGGCCAACTGGAAAATGCGCCGGCGCCATCTGAGTTTCCAACCCGTGTTGCAGTTGCTCTGCGCGACCACATTCCCCAAAGACCGTGATGCGATTGGCCGGCGAATAAGCTGGAGCGAAAAAAGGCAAACCCTGAATGTGATCCCAATGGTTATGCGAAAGAAGCAGCGTCGCCTCGATGGGATTTTCTTGCGCGGATCGAACGAGTTCGTCTCCAAGCGAACGGATGCCGCTTCCCGCGTCCAGGATCAATAATTGATCATGATAACGAATCTCCACACACGAAGTGTTTCCGCCGTAGCGCATGTTCTCCGGCGCCGGGGCCGGTAGCGAACCGCGCACTCCGCGGAACCGGATAATCATGTTGTCGTCGTGCGTCATGGCTGTGTTTGTTCGGGAGACATCGGCAGCGCGATCCGAAAAGTTGTTCCGGCGCTGCTGCTTTCCACGGTGATGGTCCCGCCATGTGCGTCGACCACGGTCTTGGCGATGGCGAGACCCAAGCCAGTGCCGCCACTTTTTCCTTCGGTAATGAACGGCTCAAAGATTTTCGGCAACAATTCGGCGCGAATTCCGTGTCCAGTGTCGCTGAGTTCGAATCGTGCTTGCGACTCAACCTCGCGCACCGAGAAGCGCAAAACATTCTGCTCGCCGACTTTCATCGCTTCGCGCGCGTTCTTGATCAGATTGCCGAAGACGCGAAGCATCCTGTGCCGATCGATCCTGACCGATCCCTGGAAGTCGACTTGAATCTGGACGTCGCAACCAGCGCGACACTTGGCGAAATCGGGCTCGAGCTGTCGCACAAAATTCGCGACGTTGACGGTTTCCAGCTTCAGTTGCGTTTCGCCTCGCGAATAGTCGACCAGCTCGCGGGTCATGGCCGCCATGCGATCGATGGCCTCCTTGATGTGTCCGGCTAGCTGCATTGTTCCACCGTCGGTGGTGGTCGACTGAATTATTCCGGCGGCGCAAAGGATGGTGCCGATCGGATTGTTCATGTCGTGCACAATCGAGCTGATGGTTGTGCCGATGAGGGAAAGCCGTTCGCTGCGCATCATTTGCTCGATGAAATGCTGATTGTTCTGGCGAAGCCGCTGGGTGACCGAATGGGTGAAATTTGTCAGGATGCGTTGGGGCGCGAGACGGAGTAACAGGTCCCAAGTCTCGCGGTCGATCCGGCCGACTGTGGTCACACCCACTGCAGTCGCTTGCGCCGAACGTTTGCCGCTGTCGATCAACGCCATCTCGCCGAAATAATCGTTAGGCGGGAGATAGGTCAGAGTTTCCTGTTTGCCGCCGCGCCCGCGCTTGGAAATTTTTATCGACCCTTCGGCAATCAGATAAAGACAGTCTCCCGGTTCATCTTCTTGAAAGAGGACTTCGTCCGGCTGCAGCGTCTGAATCTCTATTCGCCTCGAGATTGTTTCGAAAACCTCAGGACTCAAATTGGCGAACAGCGCGTTCCCGCCAAACGCGGGAGTTTCGGCTTCAAGAGAGAGATCCGGAATCGCCTCCAGGCTCGGGCCTGCTGACTTGTCGCCGACCATTTGGACAGTCCGTTTAGTAACCCGGCGCCGCGCTCAGCGGATGAGTAGCTGCGCCTTTGCCGGCGAAGGTGCCGGTAGTCGTGCCGTTGCCGCCGAAGCCCGTGTAATTCGCGTGATTGGTAAACACATCTGCGGCCGTTGGACCCAGAATGGTCACAATCTTGCCGTTGTTAATGATCACCGCGTTAGCGGCAATAATCTTCGCGCTGTTGCCGCCAAGCGTAACGTTGTCGGTGAAATCGATCGTACCGTTGCTGCCGCCGGCGTAAAGCTTGAGCATGGTATCGGCGGAAATCGATCCACCGCCAACGTTGAGGGTGCCATTGGGAGAAAGCGCGCCGACTTTGACGGTGTCCGCCATAAGGGTGGCGTTGGTCAGATTGATCTGTCCGGCATTCGTCCCGTTGTTTGTGACCTCAATGGTGCCACGATCAGCTTGAACGGTGCCGCTCATACTAATAGCGCCGCCAGCGGAGGTGAACTTGATCGAACCGCCGGGCCCGGGCGCTGCCGCATTGAGAAGGGCTAACAGTTGCGCGCTGCTGCTGACGTTAATCGCGGTGCCGCCGGTGGCAGTGCTCTTGATATTAATATGACCGCCAGTGGCGCTTTGATGCCGGTTTCCGTCGTTCGAAGAAACTTCGATCTTATTATTTAGAGTGATGGTGTTCGATGCGGTCAGGTTGACTGTGCCGCCGTTGCCGCCGGTCATCGCATTTGTGCTGTTGAGGCCGGTTGTTGCAGTAATTGGCGCGTTCACAGTAAGCGAACCGTTGCTGGTCAAGTCGAGCTGACCGCCATTTCCACCGGCGTCGGATGCGAGCGGGTCGCCGTCCCCACCGTTCAGATTGAAGTTCGTTGCCAGCGTGTAATTGCCCGTCGAAATCGTGAGATTTGAAGCATTGGTCGGCGCGATCAACGGAGTGCCGTTGACGCCATTCAGATTTGCTCCGGCCAAAAGGTTCAGAGTCGGAGCATTGATGGAAATCGTTCCCGTCGAATATGGCGCGAGATTCGAAGTGTGAACCGTCAATGTTTTGTTGGCGGTCAGACTGTCGACCTGCAAAGCGTTAGCCGTGATCGTGTCCGCGGTAATCGAATTCCCGGCGAGCGTTCCGCCAACTGAAACGGTTTTCGTCGACGTCAAAGTGCCGACAGTGAAATTGCCGCTGTTCAACAAAATCTGGTCGAACCCGCTCAGAGCGTGGCCGGTGGCATCGATATTGCCGCCCGTCGCCGTTAGCTCGCCTTTAAAGCTTGGGCCAACCGCGAAGTCGGTCGCAAAAGCCATGTCGTTCGCGATGATCGTTAGGTTTCCGGTCACGGTTCCATTGATCGTTGCCGTGCCTCCGGCGGTCACTTGGAATTGTCGGTTTCCCGTGTTCAGGGAAACGCCCCCATTGAGAGTGAAGTTGCCGGTCACATTGGCGGTCAGACTTTCGCCACTGAACGATCCATTGATCGTCGCCGAGCTTCCGTAAATAAAACCGTGATGACCGGTCACGATGCCGCCGAGCTCGACGTCGCCCCCATTCAGTTGAAAAAGATCGGACACGTTTGCGTTGTCATCGAACTGGATGGTTAACAGACCGGTGACCTCGAGATCTTTGGCGCTGATTGTGCCACCGGAGAGAATCGCGTTGTTCTCGGCCGCGAATTGGAGAATTGAATTCGCTAGCGTGAAGTTTGAGCCAATGTTCACGTCACCGCTGCGCGCGTAAAACTCGACCAGGTTCGGTTTGTCTCCGACAGCGGTGGAAAACGAAATAGTTGAGTCGAGTGTGATGTTGCCGGACTTTGTCGCGAATAGAATGTTTCTAACTCCGGCAAGATTTATCGCCGCAGGCCCGTTTGTAATTCCGTTGTTGCCAACCAGCGCGACGTTGTTGTTTTCGCCAGCGAGATTGAAGTTAATTCCTCCGAGTTGGAGCGAATCGAACACAAAGACCGCGCTGTGGCTGAACTGATGGTTATAAAAATTGTCGAAGTCGAGCTCATTATCGAAAGCTGAAGGTCCCGCGAACAGAAAGCCGGAAGGAGATCCGTTAGTGGGCAGATCTGTGTAGATGACACCTGAATAAGTCACGCCCTGAGTAGTGATGGTGGCGCTGGACGGCTGGGTCGCGACAGTTGTGGTGTTATCGGTTACGTAAACACCGGGCGGCGGGGGCGGAGGCGCTCCGGTCGGCGGTGGATTCGAATTGGGAGTCGGAGCCGGAATCGGCGTCGGTCCCGGAGTCGCGACGGGAAGAGGCGCAGGGGGGGGACCCGCCTTGCTGTTCTTTTCAACGTTGGTGCGCGCGGTCAGGTCGGCCAGCAATTCGTCGGGCGCAATAACAACGTTGGTCCCTTTACCAAGAATCACCAGATTTGTATCAGCCAGCCGATGAGCGTCCTTGCCGGTTTGCTGTTGCTCCACAGACTTCTCGATTTTTCCCATGCTCGGAAGCGAATCGCTGCCCGAGCTCGCCTGTTTTCCTTTTTTTGCCTGCATGTTCACCAGCTTCGAAGTCTGGACGACTTTCTTCAGATCGACGGTGACCGGATCAGGAATTCGTCGTGCATTCGGAGGCATGATCACCATTTTGCCCGGCGTGAGGAGGAGTGAATCACCAAACCGGCCGTTCATTGACAAGCGCAGCGATCCTTCGAGGACCAGGACCTTGATGTCTTTGTTCGGCACGTACTCCATCATGATCGTCGTGCCGGTGATCGCGGCGGTCACCGCAGCGGTGTGAATTTTTGCGCCGCCCAATCCTTTTGGGACCTGGAGGAGCATTGTTCCCTTTTGCAACGTCATCTCGCGGGTGCCGCTCTTGAAACTGAAATAACTTTCCGGCCCCAGCCGGGTCAGGGTGTTGTCCTGAAAAGTGAGCTCCGAACGGGATTTGATTCCCGTGGTCAGGGCGAGATCGCCACTGACAATGTCGTCCAGCTTCGCATTGCGATCACCGGACGCGGGGTCGACCAGTTTTACCTGGTTAATGATTTTGGTGACGTGAGCTTCGGTCAGCGGCGCAGCCGGACAAATCTCGGAAGAGAGAAAGCAGCCGGCAGTCAACGCCAGAACCGTGAAAGTTGTTTTGTGCATATTAGAATCGGACGGTCAAACCCGCGCCGCCTCCGGTTGAAATCACGTCGTATCGAAATGCCGAGCGATTCGATGAGTTGATCGCTCCGGTGAGAAAACTATCGATCGATGCCCACGGATTAATGGAGTAGTGCAGGCCTAACGAGAAAACCTGGTTCAAGTCGTCGCGCCCATCTTTATTATAGAAGTAACCGGAAAGCCGATAACCGAGGTCGCCACCAAATTGTCGCGTAATTTGAAGATGATATCCCGCGGCGAACCCAATCTGATCGCGTTGTTCCGAATATGGGTCCGAGATTCCCACCGAACCGATCACCCCGAAGGTGAGCGAATGGGAGCGGCCCAGGATCAGAAGCTTTTGGAGCGCGACTGAGAACTCGTGGTCCTGCAAAATTTCGCTGCTGGCGCTATCCAGTAGTTCGGTAAAATCGTAGCGCCCAAGAATGCCGATTCCCCAGAAATTTTGCGGCGTCCAAAGCAGACCGACTCCGGTTCCGATATTTTCGAAATCGAGCGGCGTGGTGTCCCAATAACGAAAAATCGAGGTGGAGGCGCCGAATTGAAACTGCAGTTCGGGATTGATTCGCGGCGTCCAGTTGAAGAATGCGGCCCCAACGACAAAACTGTCCGAAATCGTGTTGCGGCGGGTCAGCGCAACGTTGTTCGTGTAAAAGCTGGAAACGCTTCCACCCAAAGTGAAGTCCTGAATCTTTTGCTCGGTCTTGAGGATCTGTTGCGCGCCAAAACTTTCGTCCTCGGAGCTGGCAGTTTCTCCCGCCGGCAGCGCCATTCCGTCGGGGGTCACCATGCCGCTGGTCGGCGGCGCCTGACGCTCAAAAAGGCGCGATGTCTCAACCGCCGGATTGGTTTGAGCAGAAAGCTTTCCGAGGGAAAACAACGCAATCCCTGTTAGGAGGATACGACGGGCAGGAGAAGCCACGCCAACTGGAAAAGCAAAGCCCATGCCGTTAGGTGAATCGGCAGCCTAACAAGGCACGTTTTCCGCTCAGGTGGATTGGATGTCCGCCAGGCGCGTTTTGGCCGTTTCAGCTTTTGCCCTGCTTGTTTGCATCGGCTTCGGCGCGCTCGAGCTAACGCAGCCGGTGAGTTATGTCCGGCTCTGTAATCTCTTCCGGGATGCGATTGCCCGTTCCGGACGAACTACGGCCCCGAACCCAAATCTCGTCTTTCTGGCGATTGACTCTCAATCGATCGGCTTCGACCAAACCGACCTGTTAAGTTATCAACTTTCCAACAACAACTCCGAGGAAACCCGGGCTCTGCGATTGATGAGCAAAGGCTGGCCGTGGTCGCGCGAAGTTTACGCTGTTGTTCTCGACCGCCTCTTGAACGCAGGAGCGCGGGTAGTCATTTTCGATCTGAATTTCCCGACGGCCACGAATAACGATCCGGCCTTTCGCGCTGCCCTTGATCGTCACGCCGATCAGGTCGTCATCGGAAGCAACTTCAACTCTCTGGATAAGAGTCTGGTTCGGCCGTGCGAAACCTTAATCCCGCCGACTTCGCCAATCGATAACCGTGTCGGATTCGCCAATTTTTGGCCCGACGACGATGAAGTCGTGCGGCGCGCCCAATATCGCGTTTCGTTTAATGACCTTCGCGAAACCGGTCGATCCGAATCCGGCTCCGAGCGCTTTTCGTCGTTGGCCGCTGTCGCCCTGATCAAATCCGGCTTTGTCCCGAATGTTCCGCAAACTACTGACCCGTATGTTTTTCGCTTCACCGCTGGTCCAAAAGAGGGATTTCCGCCGCATTCGTTGTTTGAAATTTTTCTGCCTACGTTTTGGCAACAAAATTACCAGTCGGGTGAATTCTTTCGCGACAAAATAGTAATAGTCGGCGCGGAAGGAAGCTGGCAGCACGACGAACACCCCACTCCGTTCGGCGAAATGGCGGGACCGGAATTGCAGTTGAACGCCATTAACGCGGCAATTCACAATGAATTCATCAAGGAACTGCCGCCATTGGCGAATCTCATTGGCATCTGTCTGGCGGCTTTGGTTGCCGTGACTTTCGCATTGGTTTGCCGCAACGTGTGGCTCCGATTGGTTCTGATCCTCCTGGCCGCACACGCGTCGGTCCTGGGTTCGTTGTTTTGTTTTAATCGGGCGTCGCTCTACCTCTCCGTCATCGCGCCCCTCGCGGTCTTTTGCGTGACGACGCTCTTCGGAATGATTTCCGACTTTGCCTCAGAACGGAAGGAACGCAGACGAGTGCGCCAGGTTTTGGAACGATACGTTTCTCGCGATGTCGTTCACGAACTGGTGGATCATCCCGACGTTTACCGGGACGCTCTTGGCGGCGTCACCAAACCGGTCTCCATTCTTTTTTCCGATATCCGCTCTTATTCCGCAGTGACCGCGCGCAGCTCACCCGAAACATTGGTGGCTCAACTCAACGAATATTTCAGCGCGATGGTCGACTGCGTATTCGAAAACGGTGGAACGCTGGACAAGTTCATCGGCGATGCACTGATGGCTTCGTGGGGAAGTCTAGAGAGCCGCGGCGGCCAGGCCGACACAGTCGCCGCGATTCGCGCGGCATTGGCAATGAAGGAGAGACTCCGTTCACTAAACAAAACTTGGAAACAACGCGGATGGCCGGAACTACGGGTCGGGATGGCAATTAATTACGGCCGCGTTGTGGTTGGAAACATCGGGTCGCCTCAACGGATGGAATTCGCTTTGATTGGCGATGCGGTGAACGTCACCTGGAAGCTTCAGGAGTTGACGAAAACAAAAGGCGCCGACCTGATCGTAAGTGAAAGTGTCGCGACCCTGATCGGTAATCACTTCGACGTTCGACCACTCGGTCTGGCGACGGTGGATGGTTCCCATCAGCCCTGCGAAATATTCAGCGTGGGAGATGCTGCCGAACTTGCGACGGCGAAAACGCAGATTCGAAATGAATCATGGGATGCCGCTAATGTTTTTGGACAACAAAATCTGTCCGAAACTCTGCCTGCTGCGAAGTCGGCCGGGATTACACAACCAGATTTCCGAGAAAGCGCGCGATAATTCGGGCGGACTGATTCAGCTGGAACAGCGGCGCCAATCAACCGGTGAGTGGCGAGCAATCTGCGGTCGCCCCGCCGGCGCCCCGATACTTCACACTTTCCAAAATCGACCTTACCTGGCCGGCGATTTCATCCGGTGCGAACGGTTTTCTCAAAAAACCGGAAAGACCGGCGTCCATCAAGCGCTCCAACCGGTCGTTTTGAATGAAGCCCGTGCACAGCATCACAGGAATATCGGGCCGGATTTCGCGCAGCCGATTGAAGGTTTCTTCGCCATCCATGAACGGCATCGTCAAATCGAGCAGGACGAGTTGATACGAAAGCGGCCGGCGTCGGAATAAATCAAGGCATTCGAATCCGGACTGAGCGGTGGTCACGTGGTAACCGGCCGCGGTCAGAAGTTGTTTGACCAGCATCAACCCCATTTCTTCGTCATCGACGACCAGGATTTGCGGCTTGGCCACCGGCATTTGAGCCACCTTTTTAGATGTCACAAATGGGGCCAACCCCGGATTCAGCATCACTTTATGATTCGTGCCGCCGGCTTGTTCCGTTAGCTGACCTGCCACTGTTTCGGCGCGCGCAATCGTTGCCCGAAGCATCGCAAGGTATTGCTCCGAGCCGTCGTTTTGCTCGCGCAAGTTGGCAATTTCGGAACTCGTGCCCGAAATGATTTGGAGCAAGTTGTTTAATTCGCTCGAAGCCTTCGAGACCTCCTCTGCGGAAAGCGATTTCTTGGCGTCGGGGGCAGACTTGTCGTCAGGGTTCACTGACTGAATTCCTAGCATCCTTGATGCCCAATAATGGAAATTATGGAGACCTTGTGTGCCAGATTGGCGCGTCCGCACCCCGTTGGAAATCGCTCGAATCCGTTCGCAATCGACCTGATCCGGCTTATATTTTTGATCCGCCCTTTATGAATGAGCTTCGAGTTGAAAACCTGCATGTCTCGATCGGTGATCAACAAATCGTCCGCGGCCTGAGCCTGGCCGTTCCGTCGGGCGAAGTGCACGCCATTATGGGACCCAACGGTTCCGGTAAGAGCACGTTAGCCAAGGTGATGGCGGGTCACCCAGATTATCACGTCACCAAAGGCAAAATCACCATGGATGGCGAAGACGTCCTCGGGATGGAGGCTGACGAGCGGGCACGGAAAGGACTGTTCCTTGCCTTTCAATATCCGAGCGAAATTCCCGGCGTGACTATCGCCAACTTTTTGCGCGCGGCTTTGCAGGCGCGTTTGCCGGAAGGCGAAGAACTCGAAGCCACCGAGTATTACGCGAAACTTTACGAAAAGATGGAATTGCTCGGGATGGACCGTTCGTTTACCTCGCGCGCGGTCAACGAAGGCTTTTCCGGAGGCGAAAAAAAGCGGACCGAAATTTTGCAACTGGCGATGCTCGCACCCAAATATGCTGTTCTCGACGAAACCGACAGCGGCCTCGACATCGACGCTTTGAAAGTCGTCTCTCGTGGCGTGAATATGATGCGGGGACCGCAGCTGGGTGTTCTCTTGATTACGCACTATCAAAGACTTTTGAACTACATCGTGCCGGACCACGTGCACGTGATGATCGCGGGACGCATCGTCCGTAGTGGCGGAAAAGAACTGGCCCTCGAACTTGAGGAGCGCGGTTACGATTGGGCCCGCGAAAGTACCAAGGAGCCTGTGCTCACCAGATAAGATCGACAATCACTGACAATGAAAACTGAAACCAAAGCCGTCGATATCGACCGGAACGTCGGGGATTTTCATTACGAAATGGAGTATGCGCGCGACGCGGGTCGAGGCCTGAGCGAAAAGACGATCCATTTCATTTCGGATGTGAAGGAAGACCCGGACTGGGTCCGCGAATTTCGTCTGAAAGGTTTGAAGACGTTTCTCGAGAAGCCGTTGCCGACGCACTGGGCCAGCAAAGACCTCGAAACAATCGATTTCGACAAAATCCGTTACTACCTCGCGCAAGGCACCGCGGCGAAGCGAACCTGGGAGGAAGTGCCGGAAGATATCAAGCGCACTTTTGAGCGGCTCGGAATTCCGGAGCAGGAGCGAAAATTTCTAGCCGGCGTCGAAGCCCAATTCGACAGCGAAGCAGTTTATTCCAACATCAAGAAAGCCGTCGGCGAACAGGGCGTAATTTTCGTCGGGTCGACCGAGGGTTTGAAAAAGCATCCGGAGATTTTCAAGAGATGGTTCGGCAAGGTAATTCCGATCGGTGACAACAAGTTCAGCGCGCTGAACGCGGCTGTGTTCAGCGGCGGCTCATTCATTTACGTGCCGCCCGGAGTGAAGGTGAAACATCCGCTTCAGGCTTATTTCCGGATCAACGCGGAAAGCTTTGGTCAATTCGAGCGCACCCTGATCATTGCCGACGAAGGCAGTGAAGTGACCTACATGGAAGGTTGCACCGCTCCGAAATTCGAAACCGCGACGCTGCATAGCGCGGTGGTGGAACTGGTCGCGCTCAAAGGCGCCAAGATCCAGTACATCACGGTGCAAAACTGGTCCTCGAACGTGTTCAATTTGGTGACGAAACGCGGACTCGCCCACGAAGAGGCGGAGATCAAATGGATCGACTGCAACATCGGCTCGCGATTAACCATGAAATATCCGGGCGTGGTGTTGAAAGGCCGAAAAGCGCGCGGTGAAGTTCTCTCCATCGCGCTTGCCGGCAACGGACAGCATCAGGATACCGGCGCGAAAATGATTCACGCCGCCGATGAAACGACATCGAACATTATCTCGAAATCGATATCGGTCGGCACCGGCCGTGCGACGTATCGCGGGCTTGTGCACGTGCCGAAGCATTTGAAGCATTGCAAGAACAACACCGAATGCGA
>JAJPJU010000206.1 GCA_021324035.1 Spartobacteria bacterium
GACTGGCGAATGCCTTTTCTTCGGCGACGGAGAGGGCGTGGGCGACGACTTCTTTTCGGGTGAGGCAGCTTTCTTTTTTCGATGCGGAGTCGGTGTTGGAGTCGAAAAAATCTTTTTGAGGGCATTGCCTAACGACTCCTCGGCCGCGTCAACCGACGGGACGGCCATGGCCAGGCAGGCGACAAAAATCAGGGCGCGAAAAATCATGTAGTATCTGGTTGGACGAAGAATGTTTAGCATTCCTTGAATCAGATTTCGCCCAATCGTAGTAGTGTTCCTCTTATGAAAGCGATCCGCTTTGCCATTGTTCTGCTGGTTGCCGCCGATATTGCCTCGGCCCAAATCGATCGAATCACTGGAAGAAATTTTGCGACCCGGTCGGAAGTGCTCGCCCGGCACGGAATGGTTTGCACCAGCGTCCCTGCGGCAACCCAGGCGGGGCTCGATATTTTGAAGAAGGGTGGCAGCGCGGTTGATGCTGCAATCGCGGCGAACGCGACGCTTGGATTGATGGAGCCGGTTTCGAACGGCGTCGGCGGCGATCTTTTCGCGATCGTTTACAGCGCGAAAGAAAACAAACTTTACGGCCTCAACGGCAGCGGGCGTTCGCCGCTGGGGTTGAGTTACGACCAAATGAAGGCCGAGCTCGAAAAACTGAACCGGAAAACGATTCCGCCACGCGGAATGCTGCCGATCAGCGTGCCCGGAACGGTGGATGCCTGGGCCGAGCTCCACAAGAAATTCGGGAAACTGAAACTCAGCGACGATCTCGCGCCGGCCATTCATTACGCCGAGGAAGGTTTTCCAGTCACTGACCTGATCGCATTCTACTGGCACTTCGGACCGGAACTTTACAAAGGTTTGCCGGGCGGATTTTTTGAAACTTACACGCTCGACGGCAAAGGCCGGACGCCCGCCAAAGGCGATATTTTCAAAAATCCGGCGCTGGCAAAAACGTTGCGTTTGATCGGCGAGAAAGGGCGCGACGCTTTTTATAAAGGCGAAATCGCGGACAAAATCGATGCCTTCATGCAGCAGAACGGCGGGTTTTTGCGAAAAATTGATTTCGAAAAGCATGCCAGCACCTGGGTCGATCCGGTTTCGGTGAACTATCGCGGCTACGACGTTTTCGAATTGCCGCCGAATGGCCAGGGAATCGCGACCCTTCAGATTCTGAACATTCTGGAAGGATTCGATCTTGCTAAAATGGGCCGCAATTCCCCGGAAACGCTGCACGCGATGATCGAAGCGAAGAAGATCGCGTGGGCTGACCGCGCGAAATATTACGCCGATCCGGCGTTCGCCAAAATTCCGCTGAAGACGCTGTTATCGAAAGAATACGCGGCCGAACGGCGCAAACTGATCGATCCGATGCACGCCGCGAAAACGGTCGCGGCGGGCAAGATCGACAACGGCGACACGATTTACATGTGTGCGGCGGACGATGAGGGCAATATGGTCTCGCTGATTCAAAGTAATTATCGCGGCATGGGGAGCGGCATCGTTGTCCCCGGCCTTGGGTTCATGTTTCAGGACCGCGGCGAACTCTTTTCGATGGAACCCGGACACGCGAACGTTTACGCGCCGGGCAAGCGGCCGTTTCACACCATCATTCCCGGATTCGTCATGAAAGATGGCAAGCCGTGGGAGGCGTTTGGTGTAATGGGTGGCGGAATGCAACCGCAGGGGCATGTGCAGGTGCTGACAAACCAAATAGATTTCGGTCTGAATGTGCAGGAAGCCGGGGACGCTTCGCGGTGGCAACACGAAGGTGACAACGAGCCGACCGGCGAAAAAATGGAGACCGGCGGTTACGTGAATTTGGAATCCGGAATTCCGATGGAAACCCAGCGTGGACTATTTCTGCGCGGGCACAATGTGCGTTTCGATGTCGGCGGTTACGGCGGATATCAGGCGATCAAGGTTGAAATGCACGACGGTCAACGGGTTTACGTCGGGGCCAGCGAATCGCGCAAGGACGGCCAGGCTGCCGGCTATTAATTTTTCTGCGAACGAAGGTCCGCGAGTTTTTGTTCGGCGCGCAGGATGTCGGATTTGCGCGCGCTGCCGAGCGCGAAAAGTTTTTGCTGGCGTTGAAGATTGGCTTGAGCAGCGTCGATATCGGCTTGTTCGCGCTTTGTCGTGGCGGCGTGCGCGGTTTGGATCGCGATCGCAAGATTATTTTCTGTCGGACTGACGTCGGTGCGGGCGATTTTTCCGGCGGTTAGCTGGCTGTCCTTTTGCAGCATCTCTTGCTTGGCGGCGACCAGCCGCGCGTTGGCCAGATCGCATTCGAGATGGGCCAGGCGAACCCGGCGCTGTTCGACTTCCAATTTCGAAAGCGCGCCGATTCGCAGAAATTTATCGAGCACTGCGGCATTTCGTTTCGCGCGCTCAAATTGTTTTTCCAATTTTGCGAGATCAAGCTCCGGCGCCGTTTCGGCCGGGGACTGCGAAACGCCAAATTTTTCCGAATCGCGATTACGAATCAACAGCGGCGGTTCGACATCGAACGCGCCGGGATCCGGATCGGGAGAGTTGTTCCCAGCGACAGCGAGCGAGCTGATCGTGATCAGGAGCGCAGCGAAGCGCCACATGAGAAAAAATTAGACCAAAACAGCTTCGGTGGCGAGAACGACGTTGAGATCAGTGATGGCCTGGCAGGCCGCCTATCACTCCGCCAACACCTGGTAGCCCACCAACGCCGCCGACGCCGGGAAGCCCGCCGATTCCACCAACTCCGCCGACACCACCGACTCCGCCAATTCCACCGGCCGTTCCGATTCCACTGACTCCGCCACCGGTTCCACCTCCGCCAGCAGAGACTCCGGTGCCGGCAACTCCGCCAACGCCGCTCAGTCCGGCCGTTGCGCCCATCCCACCGCCGAACATCGTTTGGTTTTGGATGATCGGAGATTGCGTTTGGGTCGTGATTTTCTGCGTGGCCTGTGAGCTCGACTTCGATGCGGAACTCACCGCGCCACGGGCGACTACCCTGCTGCGCGAATTGACGGCTTTTTTCCGTGTCGCAGTAATCTTGCTGGGCGCGATCGCGGCCCGCGCATCTTTTGGAAGCACGCCAGCCACAGTTCCAGTCACTGTTTGCAAAGTTGATTCGACGAAATTGCCTGTTCCGGGCGAGGCTGAATTCACTTCATTAAAAATAGAATCAGTAGGCGGCGCAACCACCGGCTGAAGCGGAGGCACGGACAGGATTGGAGTAATTGGTGTGACGGGAATTACGGCCGGAGCCGAAGGTGGAATTGTGCCATCAGATGGAGGCGTAAACGGGATCGAGCTCTGGCTTTCAATTAAAGGAGTCTCCTGCGCCAATTGTACATTCCGGAAATCGTGACTGACGGCATCTTGCTCGTCGCCATTCTTGGTCGAAGGGGAGTTTGAATCGCGATCGTACTGATCGACGCTGATCGGCTGGACCGCGACGTTGATTGCTTCCGTCAACGCCGGTCGTGGATAAAGGAATTCACCCGGCCAGGCTGCGGCCGCGCGGAGTAATTCAGCGCCATTAAAGAAATAAAAGGCGGTGCCGATTGCGCCGACGGTTGCGATCGTTACGAAAACGATGTTCGCCCAGGCCGAATGACTGAGACCAATATCGCGGAGGAAAGAATTGGTTTCTGAAACTTGCGGTGAAGCGGCCTGCACGGGTGCCAAGCAGAACTTTTCTTCAGGAGTCGAAAGCGCTTCGCGAAAATCGAGCTGGGGCATGGGTTTTTGCCTCGGACTAATTTGGGGACCTACTTTTATAAGATATAGTCGGTTCTGCAGCAAGTATCGCTCTTGGTCCCTGCAAAGGTCGTCTCAAAACCATTTTTTTCTTGGCAAGACCCATATTTATGGCATAGGACACGCTCGAAACGCTCCCTGTGTTTTCCTTGAGTCCGAAAATTCTATTCAGCGCGGTTATTTTCGCCGCGATTGTTTCATCCGTTAACGCAAACACGTTTCCGATGTCGGGACCTACTGTGCCTGGAAGCCGGGCCCGTCTTCGC
>JAJPJU010000172.1 GCA_021324035.1 Spartobacteria bacterium
AAGCTACTTGGTAAGACCTAGGTACGGGCGACACCGACTATCATGGCGACTGAGTCAGTCGCCGCTACCTGTCTACTTGCGTTTCGCTTTTCGTCGCGCTGCCCAACGCGCCTTCATCAACTGCGAAAGACGGCGGCGTCCGGCAGCGGTGATTCCCTTACCGCCTTTGCCTTGCTTCTTCGCCTTTGAGCCGCCGCGACCAGCTCTGAATCGCGCCCATCGCGCGCGGGCCGCTGCCGCGATTTTTGCGCGAGCTCCCGCGGACAATCGGCGTTTGCCTCCACGTCGAGCAGGAGCTGTTGTCGCTGCTGCACCTCCACCCGATCCGCCCACCAAACCCCTTAGTCGCCGTTCCAATGCATCAATTTGACGACGAATCGATAAAGCCTGCTCCAAATTCCGCGTTGATAAGTCCATAGAACGTTCTCGATAAAACACACTCCAGGCTAATGCAAGAGATAGTTAGTCAAGAAGTTATCCCCCGAAAATATGAATAGTTACAGAATCGCCGTCTAATCCTACTTCGTTCGGCGCGGAACTAACGCCGACGCAAACATTGTCTGCACAACTTCGCCTCGATGATTGGTAGTTACATTGCGTATTCGAATGATCCCTTGAGTCGGTTTCGATCGCGATTCACGAACGTCCAGAATTTCCGTTTCAACCTGCAACACGTCGCCCGGTTTCACCGCGTTCGGCCAGCGCAATTCGTCGACTCCGAGACCGATTGCGCCTTCGGCAAAGTTCAATGTTTGCACAAACAAACGCATCGTAATCGCAGCCGTATGCCATCCACTGGCGAAGATTCCGCCAAACATCGTCGTCGCGGCCACGTCGCGGTCGATATGAAATGGTTGCGGATCAAATTCGCGGGCAAAGGCAACAATTTGTTCTTCGCTCACGTTATAAGTCTGCGACTCGAACCGGTCGCCAACTTTCAAGTCTTCAAAGTAGCGTTGTTGCATTGATGAACTTGCCCACTGATCAGCGACTTTTGGTTACCGGGCAAGAAGAACGCACCCGCATTGGAAATGGGCGGTGAGGGTTTCGAACCCCCGACCCCCTCGGTGTAAACGAGATGCTCTACCGCTGAGCTAACCGCCCAAAGACAGTGACAAGTGACGAGTGACCCGTGGCCAGTCAAGCAAATCTAATCACTGCTTCAACAACTCCAGCGCCGGCGGAAAAATGAGTTTTTCCCATTCGGCGTAGGCTTTGGCCGATGGGTGGAGGCCATCTTTCGCCACCAGCGATTTGTCTTCGCCCATTTTCTTGCTAATCGGGAAAATATCGACGATTTGCAGTCCGCGCTTGTGGGCTTCTTCCCTCACAATCCTGTTAAACTGCAAGATCCCTTCATGAATATTGCGGCCGCGCGAATATTTATGACCCGTTGGAGTAACTCCGAAGTCGGGAATTGTGACTACCAGCAATCTCTTCTTGTTCGGCAACACCGCCAGCATTGAATCCAGCAAGTAACTCAACCGATTTCGAAAGCTTAGCTCATCGACGCCCTGGACCCAGTCGTTCACGCCGATCAACAACGTCGCAAAGTTCGGATTTGAATTCACAAACTTCGGCAGCTCCTTGTCGATCGCGTCCTTGGCGGTCCAACCAGTGACCGACGGATTGGAGACCAGCTCGATATCCAATCCCTGCGCTTTCAAATGCTGAGTAAGTAAGGACGGCCACGAATCATTCGGTTTTGCCCCTTCCCCGCACGAATACGAATCGCCGATCACGGCGTAGCGAATTTTCTCCTTAGTTGTCTCAGCCATAACGAGTCCAAGCGCTAACCACGAATGGACACCAATTAACACGAATCTGGAAATCCTTCGTGTCCTATTCGTGTCCATTAGTGCTTAGCTCGATTATGCGAGCATTTCGTTTACCGCAGCCTGACAATGAATCTTTCCGGTGTCGAGCAATGCGATGCCATTGTGGCTTTCTTCACGTAAGATCAAGGCCAGCTCTGTGCCGGCAAGCAAGACGCCTTCGATCTCGCGCTCGGATTTCATTCGATCGACGATCGCAAGCAACTTGGCGCGGGTCTCGGGCAGAAAAATTCCCGGGACGAGCTCGGCGAAGTACTTTTCGTGAATGTAATCCTGGTCGGTCGGCTCCGGCGTGACCAGCTCGATTCCTTCCCGGCGAAAAACCTTCTGATAGAAATCCCCCTGCATGGTGTATCGCGTTCCAAAAAGGGCGAGACGGTTTAATCCTCGCGCTTTTGCATATTCACAGGCCGCTTCCACGATACTGATAAACCGAATCGGTGACCTGGCTGCGACCTGATCGAAAACAATGTGCGGCGTGTTCGCGGCAATTATGCCGAACTGCGCGCCGGCCGGCGAAAGTTTTTCGATTTCTGCGAGAAGGAATTCGGTCATGCCGGCCAGATCGTCCGCTTCCAGGAAATCGATGCCTTTTTGCAGGTCGATACTGTTGATCACGAATTGCGGATAGTGACCGTCCGGCTTCCGCTCGCGATACATCGCAATGATGTTCTTGTAATAATCGACGGTGCTCTCAGGTCCCACTCCGCCGATCACGCCGAGCGTCTTCATCGGATTGACCTTGCGACGAAATCAGCGCGGGCTCAACTCAACGGTCGTTCATCGTCTTGACGTAAATGATGTGAAACCCGGC